>DAWBVG010000187.1:0-2096 GCA_052279865.1 Muribaculaceae bacterium | reverse complement strand
GGGGTGACTATGCAAGATACGATGCAAATAAAGTTGAGGAACTTCTTGCGAAACATAAAGATGCTTTCGAGTATCATTATTATGTTCAGTATCATCTTGATCGACAGTTGCATGATGCGCGAGATTATGCCCACAGCCACGGCATAGTGCTGAAGGGAGATATTCCAATCGGAATCAGTCGGTTCAGCGCAGACGCATGGGTTTCGCCTGAACTGTTCAATATGAATACGCAGGCAGGTGCGCCACCGGATGATTTCTCTGTGCTCGGGCAGAACTGGGGCTTCCCTACATATAATTGGGATGAGATGGCAAAAGACGGTTTCCAATGGTGGAAAAACCGTTTCCGCAAAATGTCGGAGTATTTTGATGCCTATCGAATCGATCATATCCTGGGCTTTTTCCGTATATGGGAAATTCCTATGGATGCGGTTCATGGTCTCCTTGGTTATTTCAATCCGGCTCTTCCATTCTCTGCAGAAGAACTCAGAAACAGTTATGATTTCTGGATTGATCCAGACGTGATGACAAATCCTCTGATTCTTGACTGGATGCTCGATGATTTCTTTGGAGATCTTAAGGAGGAGGTTAAAGAAAGATTCCTTGACAGGGTCGGCGGTGACAGATACTGTCTCAAGACATTCATAAATACCCAGGAAAAAGTTGAGAAGTATTTTGCAAATGCCGAGAAAAATGAAAAGAATTCGCGCATAACGAGTGCCCTTATGGGGCTCATCGATGATGTGCTGTTCATTGAGGATCCTTATCACAAGGGACATTATCATCCGAGAATTGCGGCGCAATATACTTATCAGTTCCGTGTTCTCTCTGATTATGCCAAGTGGAATTTCAACCGTCTCTACACAGATTTCTTCTATCATCGTCATAATGATTTCTGGTATGGAAAGGCAATGTGGAAACTGCCCCCGCTTCTTGATGCTACATCCATGCTCACCTGTGCAGAGGATCTCGGCATGATTCCGGATTGTGTGCCTGAAGTTATGAAACGTCTTCAGATACTTGCTCTTGAGATTCAGCGAATGCCTAAGGATCCGGGTGCGGAATTTGGTGATACGTGGCATTATCCTTATTATTCTGTCTGCACCACATCCACACATGATATGGCTGGAATAAGAGGATGGTGGGAGAATGATCATGCTGTGGCGCAGAAATTTTATAACCATGTGCTCCATGAGAACGGAGAAGCTCCACAATTTGCCGAGCCGTGGATCTGCGACAAGATTATTAGTCTTCATCTTGACAGTCCGTCAATGCTTTGCATCCTTCCGCTTCAAGACTGGATGGCATGTGATGGCTCTCTGAGACGAGAGAATCCTCATGACGAGCAGATTAATGAGCCTGCAAATCCGAAGCATTATTGGCGTTATCGCATGCATCTTACAGTGGAGGAACTCTTGGGCAGAGATTCTTTCAACGCGGCAATGCGTCAACGTATTTCTGAATCCAAAAGATAATGACATACAGAATAATAAAGTACCTAACAGCAATAGTGATGTGCATGTTCCTGTCGCCTATTACGGAAGGCAGGGCATGCACTTCCGCTATTATATCTGCAGATGTTAATCCATACGGACGTCCAATCTTGTGGAAACATCGTGACACGAGTGCGATAGACAATAAGGTGGAATTTGTTCCGGCGCGACCAGGAGAACTGTCTTATGTCGGTCTCTTCAATGCCGGCGACAAGTATTTGAAAGAGGCATGGATGGGAATGAATGAAGCCGGCTTTGCCGTGATGAACACTGCATCCTACAATATAAAGGATGATAATGTCAGTGCTAAGAAGATGGATAAGGAAGGTCTGGTGATGACAAAAGCCTTAAAGTCTTGTCGCACTGTTGAGGATTTTGCCCGTCTGCTCGAGACTTTGCCGCGTCCTATGGGTGTTGAGGCAAATTTTGGTGTGATTGACGCAACTGGCAATGGAGCTTATTTTGAAACCAACAACCATAGTTATAAGCGGTTTGATCTTAAGGATGCAGAAAATGGGGTGCTTGTACGCACTAATTACAGCCATTCGGGCAGACCGAACGAGGGTTTTGGTTTTGTGCGTGAGGCAAATGCCTGTCATCTTCTGC
>DAWBVG010000186.1:0-5960 GCA_052279865.1 Muribaculaceae bacterium | reverse complement strand
CCTTCCATCTCCCTCACACACGCCAGCCACACCCGCTATATCGTTTCAATCATATCCCTGCATACGAGATGATCCGCCATTCCGTCAACATGCATCGCGGATGCTTTGGGGGCTGCGCTTTCTGCACAATCTCTGCCCATCAGGGTAAGTTCATAGCCTCAAGGTCAAAAGAGTCGATATTGAAAGAAGTCAGAAAGGTATGCACAATGCCTGACTTCAAAGGATATATTTCTGATCTTGGAGGACCTTCGGCAAACATGTATGCTATGGGTGGACTTGACAAAAAGATTTGCGAGAAATGTGTTCGCCCGTCATGTCTGCATCCTAAGCCATGTCCGAATCTCAACAACGACCACACCCCTCTTCTTGAGATATATCACGCGGTTGATTCCATTAAAGAGATAAAAAAATCTTTCATAGGGAGCGGAGTGAGATATGATCTGGCTATGGCACCGGCAAAAACAGAGAAAGCGGCGACAGCCAACCGACAATATCTCTCGGAACTGATCACCGACCATGTGAGCGGCAGATTAAAAGTTGCCCCAGAGCATACATCTGATGCAGTTCTTAACGTGATGCGCAAACCACCTTTCGAATTATTCAGAAAATTCAAAGCCATTTTCGACAATACTAACAGAAAGTATGGATTACGTCAGCAACTTATCCCCTATTTCATCTCTTCGCATCCGGGATGCAGAGAGGAGGATATGGCAGAATTGGCATGTATCACCAAAGAACTGGATTTTCATCTTGAACAAGTGCAGGATTTCACTCCAACGCCCATGACTGTGGCAACTGAGATATATTATTCGGGTTATCATCCATATACCGGAGAAAAAATCTTCACGGCACGCACAGAAAGAGAGAAGTTGGCTCAGCGTCAGTTCTTTTTCTGGTATAAACCGGAATCGCGCAGAGCAATCATCGATTCCCTCCGCCGGCTACACAGACCGGATCTTATTGATGTATTGTATTCCGGTTCAGCACGGAATGCTGTCGGCTACAAAGGCTTTGAAAAGCGGGATAATCACTCCAAATCCCGTATAACATCCAAAAGAAGAGCAAAATAACTATAACAACTAAATAATCTTTTTATGAACAAATTAAAAATTACGATGAGTGCAATCGTAGCATTATCGGCTCTCGGAAGCTGCAGCAAAGATAAGGCTGACGAGACTATCATTGAAAAGCCGGAAGTTACAATTACCGACGGCATGATGACTCCGGAGGTTCTTGAAGCTTTTGGTCGTATCTCAGAGGCTACACCTTCTCCCGACGGCACCAAGATCATTTTTACCCTTACTTATGAAGACATCCAGCTAAACAAGGGTAATTCCGAGATCTATATCATGGATGCAGATGGAAACAATATGACACGTCTGACAAAGACTGCCGGATCAGAAGGCAATCTGCAATGGATCGAAGGAGGCAAAAAAATTGCATTCCTCCGCCATGACAAAGATACTGATGCCGTGCAGATATTCAGTATTAATGCAGATGGCTCCGGAGAGAAAAGACTCTCCAATGAAGTAAATGGCATTGAATGCTTCAAAATCAGTCCCGATGGCAAACACGTTGTGTTCGCATCCGCAATCGATGACTTTAACAAAAATGATGAAGAGCTTTTCAAAGATCTTCCCAAAACAACCGGTCGCGTAATCGATGACCTGGGATATAAACATTGGGATGAATGGGTAACAAAAATCCCCCATCCTTTTGTTGCTGAATTTGATGGAGAAATCAAGAATGCAAAAGACATCATGGAGGGTGAACCTTTCGAATGTCCTATGCGTCCTTTCGGAGGTGCCGAGTCATTTGCGTGGAGTCCCGACGGTTCAAAACTGGTATATGTAAGCCGTAAATACAAAGGAATGGATTATGTTTTCTCAACTGATTCCAATCTTTATCTTTACGACCTTGCATCGGGCAAAACAGAATTACTCACAGGCGAGGGATACCCCGGTTATGACACAGATCCCGTATTCTCACCCGACGGAAATTCTCTTGCATGGCTCTCAATGCCGACAGCAAAATATGAGAGCGACAAAAAACGCCTCATGCTCATGGACATGAAAAGTCGCAATACCCGCGACCTGACTGAAAACTGGGATTACTGGCCCGAACAGCTCGCATGGGCAAAAGATGGCAAATCAATCTGGTTCACCGGTTACTACCAAGGTGTTTCACCGGTATTCACTATTGACGTGAATACATGCGCTATCGACACAGTTGCCAACGGACAATTCGATTTCGTAGGAGTTTCTCCGGTTGCCGACAATGCCGCCATCGCAATGCGCCACTCGATGCGTGAGCCTAATGAAATTTTCCTTGTAACCAAGGGTCAGACAGAATGCAAACAGCTGACATCTGTAAATAAAGATCTTCTTGATCAACTTAAGTTGGGTGAAGTTAAGAAAGTAATTGTTCCGACCACTGATGGCGGTCAGATGACTTGCTGGGAAATCCTTCCTCCCGATTTCGATCCAAACAAGAAATATCCGGCAATACTTTATTGTCAGGGTGGTCCCCAGCAGGCTGTCAGCCAATTCTGGAGTTATCGTTGGAATTTCATGATCATGGCAGCTCACGGATATGTGATCATCGCTCCTAACCGTCACGGCGTACCGGGCTTCGGAACAGCATGGAACCGTCAGATCTCCGGTGATTACGGCGGTCAGAACATGCAGGATTATTTCTCTGCAACGGATTATATCAAGAGTCGTCCATATGTTGACGCAGACCATGTAGGTGCCATAGGAGCAAGCTATGGTGGATTCTCAGTTTATTGGCTTGCGGGTCATAATGATGGTCGCTATGCTGCCCTCATTGCTCATGCCGGTATTTTCAACGTTGAGGCGCAATATCTCGAAACTGAAGAGATGTGGTTTGCAGACTTTGATCTTGGCGGTCCGTACTGGGATAAAGACAATGCAGTGGCTCAGCGCACATATGCTAATTCTCCCCACAGATTTGTAAACAACTGGACAGCTCCAATGCTCATCACAGTAGGAGAACTCGACTACAGAATCCTTGCTTCTCAGGGCATGCAAGCTTTCAACGCCGCTAAAATGCACGGGCTCGAAGCTGAAATGCTTGTCTTCCCGGATGAAAACCACTGGGTGCTCAAACCTCAGAATGCAATCCTGTGGCAACGCACTTTCTTCAGATTCCTCGACAAGTATCTGAAAACAGCTGCTGAAAGCAAATAATAATCAATAATATTAATAGAAAAATGCTCCATTGCTCAAACAATGGGGCGTTTTTTATTGTAAATAAGCCAAGAGGGAATACTTAAAAGTAAGTATTTTTCCTAAATATCGCATTTTTAATATCCGTTTTTGCCGATTAAGAATTAATTTTGTAATCGAAATGAGACTATCTGAACTAAAACCGGGTGAAACCGGTGTTGTAACCAAAATATTAGGTCACGGTGCTTTTCGCAAGCGCGTGATGGAAATGGGATTCGTGAAAGGACGCGAAGTCCGTGTCATTCTCAACGCCCCATTGCAAGACCCAGTGAAGTATGCCCTCATGGATTATGAAGTGTCTCTTCGCAGGGCGGAAGCGGAACTTATTGAAGTTGACCTGTTGGAACATTGGAAATCTTCTCATGTTTCAGCGGATGCTGTCACTGAAGAACATGAGGCGGAATCATCGCGTCAGCTCAGACGCGACAAAATTATAAACGTTGCATTGATCGGCAATCCGAATTGCGGTAAGACTTCATTGTTCAACATGGTTTCCGGCGCCCATGAGCATGTTGGAAACTATGCCGGCGTAACTGTGGGTGCTAAATCCGGAACGTTGAAACACAAAGGATATCGTTTTAACATCGTGGATCTCCCGGGCACTTATTCCTTATCAGCCTATTCTCCTGAGGAATTATATGTGATGCGTTATCTCAGGGAAGAAACTCCGGACGTAATAGTCAATGTTGTTGTCGCCTCAAATCTTGAACGCAATCTCTATCTCACAACTGAGCTTATCGATATGAACAGGTCAATGGTGATTGACCTCAATATGTATGATGAACTCAAAAAAAGTGGCGTAAAACTTGACTATTCCAATCTTGGAAAAATGCTTGGAGTGCCGGTGGTGCCCACGATTGCAGCAACAGGATATGGCGTTGAGAAACTGCTCGACACCATAATCGAAGTTTACGAAATGAAGAATCCCGACACGCGCCACATTCACGTAAGGATGAGTCCGGAAATTGAGGCTGCCGTGGGAAGACTTAAGGATGAATTCAAAAAAGATCTCAGCATTTCCCATCAATTCTCTCCCAGATTTCTTGCAATAAAATTTTTGGAGAAAGATCCTGAAATAGAAGACATACTTAAAAACAACCCAAAGTATGACGAATGGAAAGAAATTCGGGATGAAGAGAATGAACGTATACACAAAGAGCTCCATGAAGACGTAACCTCCGCTATTGCTGCAGAAAAATACGGATTTATACAAGGCGCTTTGAGAGAGACCATGGAGGGTAATCTCGCAAGGGAAGAAAAATCAACCAAAATCATTGATGCTTTTGTCACCAACAAGCTGTTCGGTTTCCCGCTCTTTTTATTAGTGATGTGGCTAATGTTCTGGGCAACATTCCAGCTTGGCTCCTATCCCATGGAGTGGATTGAGCAACTTGTATCTTGGTTCTCCGGTTTGATTTCTAAATCTATGGCAGACGGTCCTTTAAAAGATCTTCTTCTTGATGGTATCATAGGAGGCGTAGGAGGAGTCATTGTCTTCCTGCCCAATATTCTGATTCTTTATGCCTTCATATCTTTTATGGAAGATTCCGGATATATGGCGAGAGTCGCTTTCATTATGGATAAACTTATGCACCGCATGGGGTTGCATGGCAAATCGTTTATACCATTAGTAATGGGATTTGGCTGCAATGTTCCCGCGATCATGTCTACAAGGATAATCGAAAGCAAATCAAGCAGATTGATAACCATTCTCATTAATCCTTTTATAAGTTGTTCGGCAAGAATACCTATTTATGTTCTCCTTGTCGGGGCATTCTTCCCCAACTATGGAGCATGGGTGTTTGTGGGACTTTATACCCTTGGAATAATCATAGCGGTGCTCACAGCAAAATTGATGCGTAAATTCTGGTTCAAAGCTGATGAAACACCATTCGTGATGGAACTTCCTCCATATAGAATGCCCACCATGAAGGCGACCATGAGGAATATGTGGTCAAAGGCAGAACAGTATCTACGAAAAATGGGAGGCTTGATTCTCGTAGCATCCATCATCATTTGGGCACTCTCCTATTTCCCACATTATGATTTTGAAGATGTTCCGGAAAAATATATCACTGAAGTCATGGACGAGATGCCGACTTCCGATGTTGAGACGATGACTCCCGAGCAACTTGACAATACCATCCTGACTGAATATCAGCAAAGCCACTCTATTCTCGGCGAGATTGGAAGGTTTGTTGAACCAGTTGTGCGGCCAATGGAAATGGGATGGAAATCATGTGTATCACTTATTGCGGGTTCTGCAGCCAAAGAAGTAGTGGTCTCAACATTAGGAGTTCTCTATGTAGGAGACGATGATGCAGAGATGCTTTCCGAACGGTTGAAGACACCCTCTAAACTGACCGGGAAAGCGCCGTTTACACCGGCATCGGCTTTAGCATTCATGGTATTTGTGCTACTATATTTCCCTTGCATCGCAACGTTGACAGCAATTGCCAGGGAGGCTGGTTCCTGGAAATACGCACTCTTCTCCGTATTATACAACACAACGCTCGCCTGGGTATTTGCATTCATAACATACCGCATCGCGATTCTTTTCTAAACTTATAAATAATTAAAGATGAATAAAGGGGTGATTCCGCCATGGAATCACCCCTTTATTTAATCATATTCGATTCAGATAGCTTTACGAGATATCTTTATATTCAATTGCAAGTTTATCCTCTCCTTGAATATGGTCAACCTCTATTG
>DAWBVG010000185.1:0-5078 GCA_052279865.1 Muribaculaceae bacterium | reverse complement strand
CAAGGCGCGAAGGGCGAAGCTTGATTCAAATTGTCACGAAAATATTAACACAGAGGCACAGAGGAACAGAGGTTTAAAGTAATGTGAAATGTTGAATTTTCAGGCGCAGAGTGTCGTAAACGACCTGACGGAGGCACAGAGATTGATTCGGAAATGTGAAATGATTAATTCGCAATAGTCTGATGATATATGATATGTGGTACTCTAACTTTGTGGCTCTGTCAACATCGCCAGATGCCTCCGTGCCTTTCAAATACACATTCAATATTTCACATTGAACATTGATTAAAACCTCTGTTCCTCTGTGCCTCTGTGTTTAAATTATTGTATCAAAATATCTTAAGCCATTGTGTCGAAAGCTTTTATTCTTCGCGCCTTCGCGTTTTAATTTTGTAGAAATAATCGGTGAAACACGTTTGACAAATTTGTATCGAATGGTGCCTCAAATCGTAGCTGCTGTTGCTCGCAACTGCAGCACAAACAAAGGAATAAATTCCTTTTCCTTGCCGCGAGGCTGCAGTTGCGAGCAACAGCAGCTACGATTTGACGCTCACGTTAGAGTCTTGCCAATTCTTACTTTTTACCTGTTCCCTTTTACTTTTTACCTTAACGAACTGAGTTCGATAAACGGGAATTTTTCGGAAAAATTTGGAACATGAAACTGCACATCTATTAAGTAAGTGTTGGAAATTAGGTTATATTCTAAAAATCCAACACAATCGAGACATGATGTTCCGAAGCAAAACATACAGCTTTATACATCATTGAATAGGCGCATTGTGCAAGTTCTTCCGTGCGGAATTTAACCGTATCACTTTTACGGCTGATTAAACCAAGGAAACGTTTGGATACTTTTTGTTCCACAATAGGAATGTAGTATTTGTCGGTTGCCCAAGAAAGTATGGTAGCTTCGTCGGCTTTCCATATTTGTTGGTTGAGTTTCTCTAATTCTTGTTTTAATAGTTCGACTGTTGAAACCAACATTTCATCTCCTGTCGGCATTACTGTGCCAAAAATAGCTTTTTCTTGGAGCGGAACCCAGAAACATACGTCCATAAGCAAAGAATTGGCTGTTTCTTGTGACATGGCTTTTTTGACAATAGGTTCATCATACGCATTCCAATCTGAATCAACATATTCCGGTAAAGGTGAGTTAAATTGCTGGCATGCCTGCAGCATTATCAGGGCTCCATAAGCCAGCCAATCAGGTCTGTCTGTAAAATAATGGCATCTCAACTCCTCATTCCAAAAGGTTGTTGGCAATGACGGTGTGATGCGTTCAATCAAGTTTGAAGACCATTGATTTATTGCATCATGAATCTGTTCAATCTCAGCATGATCGACGGTTGATTGTATTTCATTCCCATCCCCACCTATTGTCTCATATTTAAAACCATTCTCTTCAGCCTGTTGTTGAACCAAGTTTTTCCAATCACGACTATAATATCGGGTCAATGTTCCTGCATAAATGTCTAATCCCATGTTAAGTAAGCATTAAAAATAATAAAAGAATATATTGAAGATAAGCTTGATTCAAGCAAATTCATATTTCAACAATAGAAATTGTTTAGACTTAAACAGTTTCTTAGCTATAAATGCAAATTTAATATATTTTTCTTATTGTTTCGTTAAAATTTTGTAAATTTGCAGTGCGATTCACAAAGAGTCGCTTCTATATGACACATCATAAACAATTTTCGGGCGGCATGCCTGCTTCTGTACATAACTACGCCTATAAAGAAAACTGGAAGAGCACTCAATAAAAATCTTCCATATCTTGCATTTCCTTATTCAAGGATAAATCATAATAATCATAACATAATTCCAAATTCCTTATGAACAATCACCGATTGCTCACAGGGTTGCTTTGCGCAACCTTGTTGAGCGGCGGAGTGTGCTCGTTTGCTCAAACCCGACAGGTCTTGTCGATAGAAGATCTGTTTGAGATCGCTGAAGCAAACAGCGTGCAACTCCGCCCTTCATTCAGTGCGGAGGAGGAGGCAAAACGAGAGATCAGTATTGCTCGAAGTGGCAGATTACCTGATATCAATGCCTCGCTTTCTCTTAGTTATATCGGAGACGGATTTACGACAAAACGTAACTTTTCCGATTATCAAAAAGCTCCTATCCCTCATTTGGGAACAGGTTTGTCTTTGAGTGTTAATCAACCCTTATATACGGGCGGTGCAATAAAAAACAGCATCGAACTTGCTGAATTGAAATCTACAGCAGCAAGATACTCTACAGAGTTTCAGCGCGATAACATCAGATTCCAGCTCGCAGGATTTTATCTTGATATCTATAAGTTCAATAACCTTAAGAGTGTCGTTGAGAAAAATATCTTTCAAGCGCGGAAAGTGCTTGCTGAGATGCAAGCACGTTATGAACAAGGGGTTGCGCTTCAGAACGATATTACAAGATACGAACTTTTAGTTTCGAATCTTGAATTGCAACTCGTAAAGATCAATAACACACTGGATATTCTCAATAGAAATCTTGTGGTGACCGCCGGTATGCCGGAGGGTACGATGGTGGTGCCGGATACAACACTTCTGACGCGCGCTCTTCCTTCTTCGGGAGAGGAGTGGTGGCAGGAGGAGGCACGCATAAATGCTCCTTCTCTTAAGCTTGCGGGATCGGGTGTGGAGATAAGCCGAAAAGCTGAGGAGATTGTGAAGAGTGAACGCTTGCCAAAAATTGGGTTGCAGGCGGGATGGACCATTGACGGACCAATTCTTGTTGAGATTCCGCCTATCAACCGAAATCTCAGTTATTGGTATGTCGGGTTGGGTGTAAGCTACAATATCTCTTCCTTATATAAAAGCAATAAATCGATAAGTAAAAGCAAGGTTGCCACACAACACGCTATTGAGCAACTGGATGCAACCAGAGAGAACATATCTTTAGGCGTCAGAGCTGACTATATTCGCTACCTCGAGGCATATGAGGAGTTGAAAACGCAAAATAAGAGTGTTGAACTTGCGGAGCGTAATTACCGCACTACTTCAACACGCTATTCAGCAGACATGGCTCTCATTACGGATATGCTTGATGCTGCAAATTCAAAACTTGATGCCGAGCAGCAGCTTGTGAATGCTCGAATCAATATTATTTATTATTATTACAAACTTCTATTTACTTCGGGAAAGATATGAACCATCATAGTAAAAAAATCCTGTCATATATAATCACAGTTATAGTTATTGCGGTTGCCGCTGTGTGGGTGTGCAGTAAATTCGTGCATTTGGGGAATGTTGAATTCACGGATAATGCTCAAGTGCAACAACAGATCGTACCGGTAAACAGTCGTGTCCAGGGCTATGTCAAGGAAATTCGTTTTAAAGAATACGAGCCGGTAAAGAAAGGAGACACGTTAGTCATTATCGATGACTCTGATCTTCGTCTCAGAGTTGTGCAAGCACGGGCAGATTATCAAAATGCTCTATCCGGAAGGGAAGTCGCAGATCGGAGTGTGGGGGTAGCTTCAGCTAATGTGGCTGTTACCGAGGCTTCTATAGCAGAAGCAAAAGTTGTTATGGATATGGCTGCAACAGATTTCGATAGGTATAAGAAACTTCTCGAGCAGGAGGCTGTTACGCGTCAGCAATACGATGCCGCAAAGACAGATTATGAAGCAAAGAAAGCAAGATATGAGATGCTTGCCCGTCAGCGGTCTGCCACATCGTCGGTTGTTGCCGAAACAAAACAGCGTATATCTCAGAATGATGCAGGGATTGAACTTGCCAAGGCTTTGCTTGAGACGGCAGAATTGAATCTTTCATATTGTGTGATAACGGCTCCATGCGATGGTTACGCTTCCAGAAAAGAGATTCAGGTCGGACAGCTTGTGCAGCCCGGTCAAACCCTACTTGATGTTGTGGATTCCGCCGATGTTTGGATTACTGCCAATTATAAGGAGACACAACTTCAACATATCTCCATAGGAAGTGATGTAGTCATAAAAGTAGATGCCATTCCGGATGTAGAATTTAAAGGAAAGGTTGTATCTCTTTCGAAGGCTACCGGAGCCTCGCTCTCTATTCTTCCGCAGGATAACTCGGCAGGTAACTTTGTGAAAGTGTGTCAGCGGGTGCCTGTAAGAATAGAATTTTCAAAAGACAATAGTGTTGAGGCAATGTCAAAGCTGCGTGCCGGCATGAATGTTGAATGTGAAGTGAAATATTGATATGGCAGACTGGCATGCACCTCAGGGACCTTTCGATATCCCTGATGTACCGAACTTCATCCCTCGCCGTCTGAAGCCGTGGCTGTTTATATTCTTTGTGCTTATTGTGCAGTTCTCGGGAGGTGTATATCTTGCGGCAGCTTCAGACATGGTTGGCACTACAGCTCTGATGCAGGAGGATATCCTTATGGCGGGATATGCATCCTTGATAGGACTGGCAATAAATTTTGCAGTGATGTTCCGCATCAAGTTCCGGTTCTCCAATCGAACTCAACTTCTGACATGTGGGATTGTTTTGATTGTCGCCAATCTTATATGTGCGTATACCACATCAGTGCCTGTTCTTGTAATTACGTGCTTTATAGCGGGGTGGTTTCGAATGCAGGCAACATTTGCATGTAATTCCACGATCCAGTTATGGTTGACGCCAGTAAGGGATATGTCGATTTTTTTCTGTTATGTATATATCATAGTTGACAGTGTTATCCAATTGAGTGGGATTGCAACCATATACACCGCATTTTTCTCACAATGGGAATACATGCACTGGATAATGATCGGCATGCTGGCATTGATGATGCTTATGGTATTATTTCTTGTCAAGCCGGTAAGAGCGCCGATGTTCATTCCTCTTCTCGGAATAGACTGGATTGGAGCAGTGTTGTGGACGGGTTTCATGATGTGCTTCACGTTCATATGTGTTTATGGAAACTATTTCGACTGGTGGGAATCATCTGAAATATGTCAGGCTGCGGCTTTAGGTCTGATTTGTCTTTTAATCAATTTATGGCGTGCTTCTTTTCTGCATCATCCATATATCTCTTTTCAGGCAATGAAGAACCGGAATGTGATAAAGGCAACCTGTATCTATCTTGTGTTCTTTACAATGTTG
>DAWBVG010000184.1:0-4037 GCA_052279865.1 Muribaculaceae bacterium | reverse complement strand
ATCACCGAATGTGCGCACAGCCTTTGCAAGATCACCCTGGGTGAGGTAATACACACCGAGTGCATCAGCAGCTTCAGGTACACCGGCTGCTGCACCGATCTGCTCCTGAGCCTTTGCGTAGTCATGGTTAACCATCGAGATGAGACCGAGGTTCATCTCAGGCTCTTTTGCAGAAGGATTCAGACGAAGAGCGTGCTCAAAGTTTGATTTTGCACCTGCGTAGTCGCCTGCAACATACTGTGTGAGACCGAGGTCATTGAATGTGCGGTAATCCTTCGGATAAAGCTCGGCAGCCTTGTTGTAGACTTCCATTTTCTTGGTGTTGTCATCGGTAAGAGTAGCGATGTAGAGAATCTCATCAACAGTCAGCTCTTTGGGGTTGGTATTGAAAAGCTGGATGAGTTCCTGATCGCTTTTGCCGATAACGTTGATGGATGCCATTACGCGAGAATAACGGAGCTGAGGAAGAATCTGGTCGGCGAGTTCGTTGAACACTGAAGAGAGATTGCGGATTTCCTGCTCGCGCTGTTCGGGATCGGGATACATTTTGAGAACGCTGAGGATAAGTTCTTTATCCTGGATGTTGCTCTTCTCTACGAGTTTCTGGAAACCTTCCCAGTCTTCGGGAGTGAAGGAAGAAGTAAGCTCACCAAATTCAGTAATCTTATCTTTCTTAAGCTGGTTCTCCATATATTTGGTAGTGTTAACCTCACGTTTCTCGGCAAGCTGAGTGTTGAAATTAAGATTACCATCAGGAGAAGCATAAGAATTCACTGTAATACCGGCGATTTCCTGATTGGCAGCGGCGTTAGCCTCTTGCAGACGTTTGTTGAGGTCGATGTAATCAGCCTTGTCAGTCTGGTTTGCGCGAATATTTGCCTGATTGATGAGGAAGTGGATATCAGCTGAATATTTCTCATTGATTACACGCTGGAAATTATCCTTGGCAACAGCCGGGGTAACAGTTTTGGCAGAAGCAAGAGTGGAAGTGGCAACAACGCCATAACCTACCTTCACGCGGGGAAGGGCATACATTTTGCCGTTCTGGTCAACTGCGAAATCAAGATAGAGGTCGCTCTTTGCCATGGCAGCCTGATAGGCAACGTTGAAGGGGATGGTAACTGTGCCCCCTTCCTTATAGTTGACAACCTGACCATTGGCGCGAACATTCTCACCCTGGATCATTACGGGCTGAGCTGCAGACTCACCATTGTCCCATGTAATTACGGGAGTAGCGGTAACTTTTGCATTCTTAACCATAAATTTGGCAGGAATCTTACCGGTTATGGTTCCCGGCACATTCTCACCTACAGTCTCCAAAGGAGTGGGAACTGTTGTAAAGAAATCACTTTTAAACTGACCGAGTTTTTTAGAACAGCCTGTCATGCCGACAACTGCAACTCCCAAAGCCAGATAAAATAATTTTTTGTTCATGACTTTTTTGAAATTTTATGAAGTGTGTGAAAAATGATTATTGTAAAATTGCTGTAAAAACTGTTTAAATTTATTTTCGGGGAAATTTGAAAGGTATTTCTTCGTAATAAATTTAAAAAGTTTATGAATAACTTCATCGTGAGAAGTGTGTGAGTCAATGTGTTTTAGCATGATAAAACTATGGAATCGCAAATTCCCACTTTTTCAAGATGTAAAGATAGATAAAAAACTCAAATTTACCAACTAAAACCATTTATTTATACATTTCCACACCTGTTATTTTCAAGTTCTTTTAAAATGAACAGTTTGTATTAAGTATGATTCGAAAATATGTCGATGCATTGACTAAATACATTAAATAATTTAGGTGTCATACTTAACATAACATGTCTTTTATTTTTATTCTTATTTTCCGTGAACAAAATAAGAGTATAAATAAGATTAAGAAAGGTAAATTGCGAAGAAATAAAAGAAAATGAGAAAAAAATTTGGATAATAATGAAAAAGATAGTAACTTTGCACCGCAAAAAGGACGTGGACGCTATGTGTCTTAGTTCCATAAGCATGACTCCGTGGCTCAGTTGGTAGAGCAAATGACTCTTAATCATTGGGTCGTGGGTTCGAGCCCCACCGGGGTCACTGTAAATCAAGTAGTTAGCTATTCGCTGACTACTTTTTTTATGTCTGTACACCTCAGTTTACACTGACTGTGTAAACCAGCGTGTAAACCGTGTCAACCACAGTAACCGTAGTTTGTTACAAGTCGAAAGTGCTGAGTAACAACGAATCACCTCTAATGTTGAGAGTGACAAAAGACAGGAAGCGTAAATATGTCAGTCTTGGCATATCCGTGAATTCTGAGAATTGGGATTTCTCAAAGAATCAGCCGAAAGCTGAATGTCCCAATCGTGAATACATAGAACTGCTCATAGCCGATAAACTAAAGGAATATTCGGCTAAGATTATTGAGTTGAAAGCTACAAATCAGGAGTTTACATCAACTACACTTATTGAGAAAGTCTGTGTAAACCGTGTAAACCGAAAGACGGTAGGTGACTTATTCAGAGAACACATCAACAGTCTGACTGCATCAGGTCGCAAAAGCTATGCCTTATCCATCAAACAGTTATACAACTCGTTGATAGAATTTAACGGACATCTTGATATTCCTTTCTCTGAAATGGATATAGTTTGGCTCAGGCGCTATGAAGCCTTTTTAAGAAGAAAGGGATTGGCAGAAAATACCATCGGCATACGATTCCGCACACTCCGCTCCATTTATAATGTGGCGATAGAGCAAGATGTTGTTTCTGCAGAACTATATCCATTCAAAAAACTGAAAGTGTCGAAACTTCATGAAGAAACTGCGAAACGAGCTTTATCCAAGGAGGACATAGAACGTGTGTTATATTACAAATCCACGAATCGCTATATGAGGTTTCCTATTGACATATTCGCTTTTACCTATTATTGCGGAGGAATCAACTTTGTGGATATAGCACATCTGACAAAAGCTAATATCGTAGATGGGCGATTGATATACAAACGACAAAAGACCAAGAAGCTGATAAAGATTCCGCTACAACCACAAGCTGTTGCACTCATTGAAAAATATAGCAACGATGAATCTTCATATCTCTTTCCGATTCTATCAGACTTCCACAAAACGGACATTCAGCAAGCCAACCGAATCCACAAAGTAATCTCTAAGGTCAACGAGCGACTGAAACAGATAGGCAAGGTTCTAAACATTCCTATCACGTTGACGACCTATGTGGCACGCCACAGTCAGGCAACAGTGATGAAACGTGCTGGAGTTTCCACCGCGGTAATCCGTGAGATTATGGGGCATAGTTCTGAACGAGTGACGCAAATCTATCTTGACAGCTTCGACAATGAACAGGTTGATAATGCTCTTAAATCCCTCTAAATGCAGAAATATCCCGTCAGTCAATACGATTGGCGGGATTTTTCTTTATATTTGCATCCATTAATTGATGCGATATGGAACAGAACGATGAACTTATAAATGATTTCCTGCAACAGAAAATTCAATTCCCAAGAGCACCTGAAGTAAACGATTTCATCAGGGAAAGCGAAGAGGAGTCTTTTAAAGAGTTTCTGAAAAACTATCCCCAATCTGAACACGAGAATATAAGAATGCGTTTGGAATATCTGCGCCCTTATATTCTTCAATATCCGGACTTTGATGGTGAAAGCTATTTTATATCGGAGAATGCATTCAATCATTACAAATGGCGTAATGACAAGATGGAACGGACGGGATTGTCAGAAAAAGAATTTGAAAATTTTGAAATAATGCAGACCGCTATTTCTGAATTGGGTCTGTCCTCTAAGCCGACATTTGAATTTATTCTATATCTTTGGAACATCCTTAAAGAAAAGAGAGATAACAAGCTTAACGACACGACAGTTAATGACATCTTTAAATCTCTGATAAAAAGAATCAATGAATATCCTATGGACTCTGTTTCTTTAGACTTCCATGTTGGTAAGAAACATTTTACATTCAACAATCAATATTTTATAAAAGCTTTCATATCATATTATGAGAAATCCGGAATCTTGGCAGGGTGTCTGAC
>DAWBVG010000183.1:0-2859 GCA_052279865.1 Muribaculaceae bacterium | reverse complement strand
GGTTTTAACGGGGGGTGATGGTGAAGGTGATGGAGCCGCGGGTTTCGCCGGCGCCTTTCTTGGCGCTCCATTTCGCGCCGCGGGCTGCTTGCTCGCAGGCGCGGCGGATTGCGGCAGATGCGCCTCCTGATGCTTTGGCAGAGGTGACGTTGCCGTCTGCATCAATCACGACGGAGACGGTGACTGTGGTTTTATTGCGGAGGGTTACATCCGGTTTGGGACAACCTTTGAATGTGCGCCCTGATGCGTTTCCGGTGATGCCCATGCCAGTGCCTCCAGCGCCGGCAGAGCCGCTTGTGCCTTCAGTGGAGCCGTTGCGCGAGGAGAAGCCCTTTGCCACCGACGAGGTGACCTTCTGTTTCTCTTCTTTGCTGATTGTGGGTTCTGTGGCTTTTACTGGGCTCTCTTTCTTTGTGCTCACAAGTTTTTCAACAGGAGGAGCGGGTTTGGGATTTTCCCCTTTGACCACAAGTTTTGTGTTGTCTGTCTCGGCAGGTTCCGGTTCTCCCTTGAATGCTTCGGCAGGAGCGTCGTTATGGACAGCATCTTCCTCTCCGAGGTCTTTGAGGATCTCAGGTTCAAGAAAGAGTTCTTCTTCATTCATTAGTTCCGGGGTGGACTGCACTGCGAGTTGCTCGCGGTCGAAAGTGACACCTCCCAGAAATAGCGAGAGAAGAATGATCAGCATTGCCACAAATGTGATGACTGCAGCTGTTGCCTTGTCTTTTTGCTGTCTGTTCATGTTCCGTATATTGGTTTTGCAGCCACTTGCGACTGCCTCTCGGGATTGATATCTTATTTAGCGGCAGCAGGAGCTTTGGCGCGGGTGGCAAGCACCATCTTAAGGTTCTGGCGCGCTGCCATATCCAGAATACCTACTACTTTGCCGTAGTCGACAAGGCTGTCGGCATAGAGGGCAACAGAGCGTAGGGAATCTTTCTGTTGGATTGCGGTGAGTCTGACTGCGAGTTCATCGAGAGAGAGGGCTACGGGAGAGGAGAGCGTCTGCGTGGAGTCATTGCGGTCTTCAACAAGATATATCGTCTTGTCGGCATCGATATAGACTTCAGTTACCGGTTTGAGCGATGTCTGTTCGCTGCTTTGCGGGAGATTGACATCGATGGCGGCAGGGAATATGATGGTGGAGGTGACCATGAAGAATATGAGCAGCAGGAAGATCACGTCTGTCATAGACGACATGGAGAATGTCTCCAATGATTGAAAATTACGTTTGAGTGCCATATCTGTTATGCTACAGGCTCGTTGAGGAGGTCCATAAATTCCATCGTTTTGGTCTCAAGAGAGTTCATGACCCTGTTGACGCGGGCTACGAGGTAGTTGTATGCGAAGAGGGCGATGATGCCTACAACGAGACCGGCGACAGTGGTGACCAACGCCTGGTAGATACCGCTGGAAAGAACCGTGATGTTGGCGGATGTGCCTGCGCTTGCAAGGGAGAAGAATGCCTGGATCATGCCGACCACAGTTCCGAGGAATCCGAGCATCGGGGCTCCTGCGGCGGTTGTAGACAGCCAGGGGAAGCCTTTGCCGAGCTGGGCTACTTCAATATTACCTGTGTTTTCGATTGCTACGAGCACGTCGTTCATCGGGCGCCCGATGCGTGTGAGCCCCTTCTGGATGAGACGGGCATATGGGGTGTCTGTCTTCTTGCAGAGATTGAAAGCGGAATCAATATCGCCTTCGTGAACGTAGTCGCGGATGCGGTTCATGAAGGTGTTGTCTTCTTTCGATGCCCTGTTTATGGCGATGCAACGCTCTGTGAAGACGTAGATTGTGACGATGAGTAGGATAGCGAGTGGAATCATGATGTAACCGCCATCCATTACAAGCGACCAGAATGAAAGAGTTGACTGGGTCATAGCTTATTCTTTATTTTTAATTTAATTTTTAATTCAATTCGCACTTGCTCGCGATCCTTAGCGCAGGCAGGAGAGGTATTCGCGGATGGTGCGTTCAATGCCGAGATAGAGGGCGTCGGAGATGATCGCATGACCGATGCTTACTTCATCGAGCAGAGGGAGATGCTTGTGGAAGAAAGAGAGGTTCTGGAGGTTGAGGTCGTGACCTGCGTTGAGTCCGATGCCACGTTTGAGCGCCTCTGATGAAGCTCCGGCGAATGCTGCAACGGCTTCTTCCGGATTTTCAGGATATAAGTCGGCGTAGGGCTTTGTATAGAGCTCTACCCTGTCGGCACCTATCCGGGCAGCTTCTTTGACCTGAACAGGATCGGCATCGACAAATATCGAACTGCGGATTCCTGCCTGGCGCAAGCGTGTTACGATACCGGTGAGAAATTCAGAGTTGGCGAGAACGTCCCAGCCGGCGTTCGAGGTCAGTACGCCTGGAGCGTCGGGAACGAGTGTGACCTGCTCGGGAACCACCTCTATCACCATGCGCATGAAATCGTCGGAGGGGTAACCTTCGATGTTGAATTCGGTTGTGACAACCTTGCGTAGGTCATATACATCCTTATGGGTGATGTGCCGTTCGTCGGGACGGGGATGAACGGTGATGCCCTGCGCTCCGAAACGTTCGCAGTCGATGGCGAATTTTACCACATTAGGAATGTTTTCGCCTCTGGCGTTGCGCAAGGTGGCAACTTTATTTATATTTACACTAAGACGCGTCATTGTTTAAAATCATTTTATGAAATTGGCATATTATTTGTAACTTTGCATCAAGAAGAGGAATAATGCTTCTTCTTTCGTTAAAATAATATAAAGAGCTAAAAACCGGAATGGTTTACGCTTTTCTGCAATTCCGAATGCAAATTTAGAAAATTTTTTCGGAATAATTAAATAATTCAACTTTCGCAAGCGTAAAGTTGAAGTTTATAAG
>DAWBVG010000182.1:0-2004 GCA_052279865.1 Muribaculaceae bacterium | reverse complement strand
TGCGGAGGCATTCCGGCGTCTTTTCAAAGAGGAAGGCGTGCCGGGAAATCCGGAAGATGTGTATCTCTATGAAGGGATGCGAGGTGCGGATCTCGTTAACATGCTGTACACTCGGGCTTTCGGTCACGGCATTTCCAAAGAGCGCGCCCGTGAGCTTTATGAGCTAAAGAGCAAATATTTCTACGAGATAGGACGCAATGAACCGATGGTTGGCGCAGACCGCATGTTGAACGCGATCAAAAAACATGATCTTCGCTGCGTTCTCGTCACCGGTTCGGCGCAGGTGAAACTGCTTGACGGAATAAACCGCGATTACCCGGGCATATTTCTACCCGGCGACAGGGTAACTGCACTTGACGTTGTCAACGGCAAACCGGATCCAGAACCATATCTCAAGGGTTTGGCAATAGCCGGCGTACCAGCGGAAGAGGCTATTGTGATAGAGAACGCTCCTCTTGGAGTTCGTGCCGGCAAAGCCGCCGGGATATTCACAGTGGCTGTCACCACCGGTCCCATACCGCGAGAGGCTTTCGAGCAAGAAGGCGCAGACATCATCTTCCCCTCGATGCCCGCATTCGCCGACTACCTCGAATCCCTCTAACCCCTTCTCCCTTCTTACTTCTCCCTTCTTACTTCTTACTTCTCTAAAGATGTTTCTCCTTCGCCCCGATAACCTCCACGCCGCACTTGCCGCCGCGCTTGAAGAGATTCCGCATCGCGGTCTCTTTCTGCTCACCGACAGCAACGTAGCGACACATGTGCTTCCCAAAATCCGGGAAGTCCTTACGGATAAAGAGGATGCATGCATAATCGAAATACTGGCAGGTGAGAATAATAAAAATCTCGCCACACTCACACGGGTGTGGCGCAGTCTTTCGGAAGGAGGAGCAACCAGAAATTCTTTACTGATAAACCTCGGTGGTGGCGTTGTGACAGATCTTGGAGGATTTGCCGCCGCCACCTTCAAACGAGGCATACGCTTCGTCAACATACCTACCACCGTTCTTGGAGCGGTAGATGCAGCGGTAGGTGGAAAAACAGGGATCGACTTCGATGGTTTGAAAAACGAAATCGGAGCGTTTGCAAACGCAGAGTGCGTAATAATCTCCTCCGACCCACTCGCCACTCTCCCCCGCGAAGAGATACTTTCAGGCTTTGGCGAGATTGTAAAGACGGCTATGATCTCATCCGGTGAATTCTATCATAAGGTTCTTGATGACAACATTCTTTCCGACATGCATCTTCTTCAAGAAGCCATGGCGAAATGCGTGAGCTTCAAAGCACGAATCACGGAAGAAGATCCGCACGAATCAGGATTGCGCAAAATCCTGAATTTCGGGCACACCGCCGGTCACGCCTTCGAATCACTGATGCTTACGCGCCGCACCCCCGTTACCCACGGTTGCGCCGTTGCCAACGGCATCTTGGTAGCCCTCATCCTCAGCCATATGCTTCTCAATCTACCGTCGGACCAAATCTACCTCTACAAAGACCGCATACTTCAGCGCTATTTCCGACCCATCCCATTCACTTGCAAGGATTACGATTCGCTGGCGGAAATCATCAGCCACGACAAGAAGAATTCAGCAAGCACAGATTGGAAATTTGTCCTCCTCAGCGCCATCGGCACGCCGCGCCGCGACATTTCCGTCAGCAAAGAGGATCTCTTCACCGCCCTCGACATCTACTGCGATCTTCGATAGCAATTAAATCAATTCCTAAAATTTGATTTTCTCAAATTTATAGCAAAAGGGTTCCGTTAAGCGAGCACCGCTCGCGGCTTCCAATCCCATAGCAAAAAAAAATTTTCAATCAATTGAACCTTTCTGAAAGTAGCGATGTTTTAATATCGTAAAAAGCAAAGAATTTTACACTGCTATAAGCGTTCTGAAAAAGTTGTTATTGTTGTTTTAATTGAAGAAATTCGGTCGACGTGAGTCGACCTTTTTCTTTTTCCACCATTTTTTATTAACTTTGTCATGGGTTTAGGCTTTAGGTTTTAGG
>DAWBVG010000181.1:0-2324 GCA_052279865.1 Muribaculaceae bacterium | reverse complement strand
TTTTTTCCAAGTGTGGAAAATGCGAACCTGTCGCGTTTTATTTCAGCGGCTTCCTCCACAGCTTTCTGCAGAGAGCCGATGTCTGTTACGTCGGTAAATTTTTTCATTCCGTTAATGCCTTTTTTAGTTTTTCGATGAAAATATCCGCTTCGTCAATGGTGATTGACAACGGGGGGAGCAGCCTTACAGTATGTTCGCCAGCGCCACCAGTAAATGCCTGATGATTGAAAAGGAGTTTCTTTCTAAGAGCGGATGCGTCGCCATCAATCTCCATTCCTATCATCAGACCTCGTCCCCTCACTTCCTTGATCTGCGGAATTTCCTTAAGCTTATCTATGAGGTATGCCCCCACGTTGGCGGCATTTTCTACAAGGCATTCATCGCGCATTATCTCCAGCACCGCGATGGCGGCTGCGCATGCGAGGTGGCTGCCGCCGAAGGTGGTGCCCAGCATTCCTTTCTCAGGGCTTATCTTTGGGGAGATGAGCACGCCCGACATGGGAAAGCCGTTGGCGATGCCCTTGGCGCAGGTGATTATGTCGCCGCGCACTCCGGCATGCTGATGTGCGAAGAATTTTCCGGTGCGTCCGTATCCGCTCTGGATTTCATCGATTATAAGAAGGGTGCCTGTAGCTTCTGTGATTTCCCGTAGGCGGCGTAGGAACTCATCGTCAACCATGCGGATACCTGCCACACCTTGTATTCCCTCAACTATGACGGCGGCAAATTCACGTGATTCGAGATGTCGGGATGCCGTCTCGATGTCGTTGAGAGGAGAGAAGACTATGTTCTCTGTTTTGTTTACCGGCGCCTGGATGCGGGGATTGTCGGTGGCAGCCACCGCAGCAGAAGTGCGTCCGTGGAATGCCTTATCAAAGGCGAGAATCTTTTTCCTGCCAGTGGCGAACGATGCCAGCTTGATTGCGTTTTCGTTTGCTTCTGCACCTGAGTTGGCAAGAAAAAGGCGGAAATCGTCATAGCCCGACATTTTGCCGAGTAACTCGGCAAGACGCAGCTGAAGGGAATTGCGCACGGAATTGCTGTAAAATGCCAGGCGTGCCACCTGCTTTCCTATAGCATCCACATATCTTGGATGGGAGTGACCGATGGATATCACCGCATGTCCGCCATAGAGATCGAGATATGGCGTATCATCGGGTGTGTATACGTATCGCCCCGAACCTTTCACCGGTTCGATATCGTATAAGGAATAAACGTCAAAGAGTTCCATTTTGAAAATTTTATGAGATTGTTAGAACGCTGAAGCCTTGAGTCTCAGTCCGCAGTCTTCCGGAAGTCCGAACATCAGGTTCATGTTTTCCACGGCTTGTCCGGAGGCTCCTTTGAGAAGGTTGTCGATGGCGGCGGTTACAAGAAGCTCTCCGTCATGAACCTGAGGACGCAGAAGGCACTTGTTGGTGTTGACCACCTGCTTGAGGTCTATGTCGTTGGTGCAGACATGGGTAAACGGGGAATAGGCATAAAAGTCGGAATATATCCGCATCACTTCATCTTCCTTAAGAGAGGTGCATGTGGTAGTCATGACAAATATGCCCCGGGGAAAGTCTCCTCGGACGGGAATGAAGCTTATGCCGTCTTTCCAATCCGGCTGGCAGCGGGAGAGGGTTGCGCCGATTTCCGTAAGATGCTGGTGAGTAAACGGCTTATATACCGACAGGTTGTTGTCGCGCCAGCTGAAGTGGGTTGTCTGGACCGGTCTGACGCCGGCGCCGGTGCTTCCGGTGATTCCTGTAACGTGCACGCGTGCTTCGAGACGGCGATTTGCTGCCAGGGGAAGGAGTGAAAGCTGGATTGCCGTGGCGAAACATCCCGGATTGGCGATTCTTGAGGCGGCGGCTATGCGCCTGCGGTTAATTTCCGGCAAACCATACACATACCCGTCGGATTCATCCCGGTAATCCTGAGCAAGGTCTATGATGCGTAGACCCGCAGGCATATCGTTTTCCTGCCAGAATTTGCGGCTCGCGCCGTGACCGGAGCAAAGGAACAGCACATCAATCTCTTCGAGCGGATGGGAATCGGAAAAGCGCATGTCTGTGTCGCCACATAGTCCGGCATGAATCTCGCAGAGTCGGTTGCCGGCGTTGCTTGAGGAATGCACCCATTCGAGTTGTGTTTCAGGATGGTTGAGCAGTAGCCTGACCAGTTCACCGGCAGTGTATCCGGCACCCCCTATAATTCCCGCTTTTATCATTTCCCGTTTCTTTTTTGCACGTTATGGTATATTTTCATCTGATTGCCGAGAATCTTGGTGAATCCTTTGACATCGTCGGCACTCCAGGCTTTGTTCACTTCTCCGTATT
>DAWBVG010000180.1:0-2291 GCA_052279865.1 Muribaculaceae bacterium | reverse complement strand
GGGGTGAGGGGTGAGGGAATGGAGGGGAAGGAAAGGAGGAGGGAGGAAATAGGTGATTTAGGAGCGTGGGGAAAGGGATTTGGCGAGGTTGATGAATTGATCTACGGATAGGCGCTCGGGGCGAAGTGCAAGCACTTCGCTGTCGGGCGACATGCCGCTTTGAGCTATCAGGCTCGCAAGGGAGTTACGGAGCGTCTTACGACGCTGTCCGAACGCTGTCTTGACCACAGTCTTGAAGAATGCCTCATCAACACCAAGAGATTCGCGATTGTTGCGTGTGAGTCGAAGCACGCCGCTTCTTACTTTGGGTGGCGGCGCGAATACATATGGCTCTACGTTGAAGAGATACTCGCAATCATACCATGCTTGAAGCAACACCGACAATATGCCATACACCTTGGATCCCGGTCCGGAACATATCCTTTCCGCCACTTCTTTTTGCAGCATCCCTGCCACCACCGGTATCTTCTCTCTGTAATCCAGCACTTTGAAAAATATCTGCGATGAGATATTGTAGGGGTAGTTGCCTATAAGGGCAAATTCACCTGGATAGACCTCATCGAGATTCATCTTTAGGAAATCTCCTTCGATAACCTTCAGGTCGGGATATAAACGGTCGAGAAATTCCACACTTTCGTGGTCAAGTTCTACGGCTGTCAACTCTCGTCCCGTATCCATAAGGTATTTTGTCAGCACTCCCATTCCCGGTCCGATCTCAAGGATGGGCAGCGAACCATATTCGGCAGCGGCAGCCGGAAGCTGCCCTGCCGAAATGGTCTCAGATATTCGTCGGGCTATCTCCTCATCCTTAAGGAAATGCTGCCCCAAATTCTTTTTTGCTCTTACTTGCATCGAGAACTTGTATTGTAAAGGGAAACAGGTTGGTCCCTATTTGATTTTCTTGGCGATAGCGGAAGGTATAGCCTCTTTGCGAACGCCGATGTTCATGGTCTTCTCAAGGAAATAGGGGACTGATACGTAGAAGTAGCCGTCGTAAACCTGGTTAGTATCCCATGAATTCTTGACTTTGTAGAATTTGTTGCCCTCCTGATCAGTGGCGTAACCTACGATAACCATTCCGTGATCGTCGGTTGTCTCATAGTTGTCGAATGCCTGCTGACGCATCTCCTGAGTCACTTCTTTCTCCTTCACCGGACCTTTGATCTTGAAGCGTTCGTTGGCGCGGTCTTTATCAGAAAGCTTCACCCAACGAGAAAGCTCGGAATCAGTCATGTCTTTCTCCTCCTTCTCGGCGGGATTCACGGCGTAACCCTCAGTCCATTTGAAGCCACCTTCGGAAACATCGGCTCCCCAGAATACGGTATAACCTTTGTCAAGGGCGTTGTCTGTGATTGCCTGAAGGTCTTCGAGAGGAACGTTCACGTTCTCGCTCCAAAGCCAGTTGTCGGGAATTTCGAGTGCGAACTTTTCGTAGAAAGGATGATGTGTATAGCTTGTGAAGATTTCGAAGTTGTCAGGTTCTATACCAATTTCACGGGCGAAACTCTGAGGAGTATAGGTTTTCCCTTTATAAGTGAAATTCTCAGGCACCGGACCGAGATATGCATCAAGAATGCCGATGAATCCGGGGAGCCAGGCGGTTGTAAGCTTCTTTGTGCGCTGTCCGTTACGCATCACGGCGTCAAGATAGCTGCCGAGTGCGTCAGCCAGTTCATAGTGGGAATGTTTCTTCTCTCCATAGTTCAGACCGGCATAAGCCTCTTCGGGCATTGCGCCATATCGGCGTGTCATCTCAAGCACATCCTCGAAAGATCCACCTTGCGCGAAGTTGATCTTGCCGTTGGTGCGCATGTATTTCTTTGCTTTGTCGATATAGGCGTTGCGGACTACAAACATTTCAGAAAGATCAACCTCTCCTTTACCTCTGCGGAGCAGATCATCTTCGAGGGTCGAGATTCCGGAGAATGCCCAGCAAGTGCCCGATTTGTTCTGGTCTTTTACGGAGGTTGTCGGGATGATCTTCACATCGGTGAATTTGAAACCTGTAGAGTCGGGATTCACAACTTGGGGATCATCCAGTTCGGGAGCCTGGAAATAAGTGGCGTTAGCCATGCCGGAAATCGCGAGCGTTCCGGCGATAAGAAGCATTTTCCTCATGATGTTATCGTGTTTTTGGATTTGACGTTTGATTCATTCACCAAATTTACTACAAATTATTGAAATTTAAAAATATCGGGAGGATAGAATTGGCGCGGAATTTGTTAAGGTATATGGGGCGAGATGGGGATGAATGGGGCGAGGTAGGACGGAATGGGGCGAGATGGGGATGG
>DAWBVG010000179.1:0-3697 GCA_052279865.1 Muribaculaceae bacterium | reverse complement strand
GCTCGGAGATGTGAATAAGAGACAGGTAAGAATATACATCTTGGCAAACGTGTATTCATCAATTCCGGCTGCAAATTTCAGGATCATGGCGGCATCTATATCGGCGACGACTCGCTCATCGGACATAACTGCATGATTGCCACACTCAATCACGCACAGGATCCGGAGCATCGCGGGGATATGATACCTGCTGCCGTAAGAATTGGCAGCAAAGTATGGGTAGGTGCCAATGTCACAATCCTACCGGGTGTAACGATAGGCGATGGAGCCATAATAGCCGCAGGTGCTGTCGTGAACCGCGATGTCGCCCCACGTACTATTGTCGGCGGTATTCCGGCAAAACTGATTAAAAAGATATAATAGTTCTAATATATGTTAGGAAATTTCATTTATTCAAACCCGACAAAGCTCTATTTCGGAGACGAGGCCCAGAAAAACCTTGTGACCGCTTTGAGCGGATTCGGTAAAAAAGTTCTTCTCACATATGGAGGAGGCTCTATAAAGAAAAACGGAATATATAATGATGTAATGGCCGCTCTTAACGAGGCAGGGAAGGAGGTCGTAGAACTCCCTGGAGTAATGCCCAATCCCTCACTTGCCAAAGTGAAAGAGGGCGTGGAAATCGTGCGTCGTAACAATGTGGATTTCATTCTCGCAGTGGGAGGCGGCTCAACAATTGACTATGCTAAAGCAGTAAGCGCGTCTGCCGGTTATGACGGCGACGCATGGCAGCATTTCTGGGTTGAACAGGCTGATCCGGCCCCAGACCAGAAGTTAATTCCAATCGGAGCAGTCCTGACTATGGCAGGCACCGGGTCGGAAATGAACGGTGGTTCTGTAATCACCAATCAAGTAACCAAGATGAAAATCGGCAAGGTATTCGGCGACAATCTGATGCCACGTTTTGCCGTGCTTAATCCCCGCTATACATTCTCAGTGCCAAAGCATCAGATGGTAGCCGGTATTTTTGATATTATGAGCCATATAATGGAACAATACTTTTCCGGCGATGACGACTCTACTTCCGATTATCTTGCAGAGGGATTGATGCGCTCCGTAATCAAATCCGGCACAGACGCGGTGAAAGACCCTGAAAACTACGAGGCGCGTTCAAATATCATGTGGTCGGCGACATGGGCGTTAAACACACTCATCGGCGAAGGCAAGACACAGGACTGGGAAGTCCATATGCTCGGCCATGCCATAAGTGCCTACACCGATGCAACCCACGGAATGACACTTGCGGCTGTCTCACCCTCCTACTATCGCCTTATAATGAACTATGGAGTTAAGAAGTTTGCCCGCTTTGCCCATGTGGTATGGAATATCCCCACGGAAGGCAAGACCGATGAACAACTTGCAGCCGATGGCATAGAGGCTCTTACCGCATGGATTAAGGAAATCGGGGCAGCTTCCGATATTTCATCGCTCGGTGTAACACCCGATATGATTGATGGAATAGCTGATGCCACTCTCGTAATGACTGGCGGCTACCATCAGTTGAAGCGTGATGAAATCGTTGGAGTATTACGCAATAGTCTTTAATATATGAAAAAGGTACTTGTAATATCAACGAGTCTTCGTCCGCGAAGCAACTCCCATGCTCTTGCAGATGAATTTGCCCGTGGAGCGGCTGATTCAGGAAATGAGGTTAAAACTGTTTCATTACGGGATAAGGAAATTCGTTTCTGTATCGGATGTCTTTCGTGTCAGAAAACAGGCCGGTGTGTCATAAAAGACGATGCGCCGGAAATTGTGGAGATGATGCGTGATGCCGAGGTGATAGCCTTCGCAACCCCCATATATTATTATGAGATGTGCGGGCAGATGAAAACACTCCTTGACCGTGCCAATCCTCTTTATGGTTCGGATTATCGCTTTACGGACATCTATATGCTGACATCAGCCGCAGAAGATGAACCCACTACACCGCAACGCGCCATAACGGGGCTGACAGGCTGGATTGACTGTTTCGACCGGGCGCATCTCGCCGGAAGCATTTTCGCCGGAGGTGTAAATGACCAAGGCGAAATCAACGGGCATCCAGCATTGAAAGAGGCATACGAGCTGGGGCGAAAGATTTAACCTACAGTCCATGAAAAACGAAAGCCGGATCTGTCATTACCGACAGGTCCGGCTTATTGTTTAATATCACTCCAATGCCGATTTTCTAAAATCAACCAAAGTATAACCGGTTTTTCTTTTGAAAAAACGACACATATAAGAGGGATATTCAAATTTCAGATTTTGTGCGATATCATTAATCGTCATATCCGTGCCGGTAAGTAACGCTTTAATACGTGCTATAACATATTGGTCGATTATCTCTTTTGGAGATTGATGCAGAATATTCGTGGTTATTTTATAGAGATAATCCGTTGTTATGCACATTTCATTCGCATAAAAATTTACATCTCGTGTGTCTTCGCAATGCTTGTTTATTAAAAAAGCGAACTTGTTGATTAATTCCCAGCTTCGGTCTTTCTTTATCCTATGTTTGACGATATACTCGTTTCTCGTAATCTCACTGTATATGGCAAGTAATAGATTGTAAATACTTTTGCTCAATATTGACGTTTGGAAATCAGAAACACATTCGTCAATGACCCATTTCGTCGTTTCATTCCAATTCAGAATCAGCTTAAATTGTTCTTTACTTGGTCTTAATATTGGATATTGGCATATAAAATCCCAAAAAGGGAGGGATGTAATCTTGTAAAAAGCCTCCTCTAATATTGGTTTGGGTAAAGAGATATATGCAACCTCAAATAGTGCCGACTTATTATATGGAACAAACAAAACATCAGAGAATACAAGAGCGACATCTCCCTCTCGGAACACTTGTTTTGAAAAATTTACCGAGATTGAGCTAAATCCTTTTGTACATATCATAACTATACACCCGTCAGTAATGAGAGGCTTCCTCTGGTAATGCTGCAAACTGTTATAACCTCCTGAATAGGATTGGCCCGGATTGCATAATGAATTGGAGATTTTTCTCATAGTCATATTTTGTCTGCAAAATTAGTGGAAATTTAGGACCTAAACAACGGCTTTGTATTGAAAAGTATCGAAATCCCCCGAATTACTATCCTATTAAACCGGCTATTTATAGGTAATTTTGCACTCGCAAAATTGCGTAGTATGCAATTCCCTCACTAAGAATAAGAAACCAATATCATATGAAACAAGTAAATCTTGCAATAATGTCCTGCCTCATGGTGCTGGCTTCATGTGGAGAGAAACAGGAACAAGGAAATGCAATTCAACCGGCGACAGTTGTTCTGAAAACTACTGATGTTGGACTGACAGAGCGTTTCCCGGCATCAATACAAGGACGTCAGGATATAGAGATTTTTCCTCAGGTATCGGGCACCATTTCAAAAGTCTGTGTTAAAGAAGGCGACAATGTTCGCAAAGGCCAAGTCCTTTTCATTATTGATCAAGTACCTTATCAAGCTGCTTTAAGGACAGCAAAGGCAAGAGTCCAGACATCAGAGGCAAACTTAAAAACCGCTAATCTCGAACTTGAAAGTAAACGAGAGTTATACAAAGAAGGCGTGGTATCTGACTATGACCTGACAGCCGCTGAAAACGCTATGACAGTAGCTAAAGCCGCTCTTGCGGAAGCTCAGGCCAATGAGATAAATGCAGCCAACAGCCTTTCCTACACCGAGGTTAAAAGTCCGGCCAATGG
>DAWBVG010000178.1:0-1925 GCA_052279865.1 Muribaculaceae bacterium | reverse complement strand
CCATTATCTTCAAGATTCTTCGGGAATGAAAAAGGAAGTTTGCCGCTGGGATTGACCTTGCCGGAGATTACATCAGCCATCGACGGTCCGATCATCGTGCCAAGATACCAGCTCTGTAAGACTGCCGGCACCTTATCAATCCACGGCATCGCATAGGCATTACCGGATACATTTGCCACAATCACATTGGGATTCACTGCCAGGAGTTCCTCTATAAGCTTATTCTGGTTCCAGGGAAGATTATACTCGCGGCGGTCGGTCGACTCACAATCCTGAAAGGCATTTTTGTTCAATCCTCCGATATATATAACAACATCGGCATCCCTCGCCATTATAACTGCTTCGTTGCGCAGTGAATCAAGTACGGCGTCCGGTAATATATCTTCTGCTTCAAACATCGCACGACCTGTGCGATAACCTTCGGCAAATTTCACTCCATCTCCGTAAACATGGCGGAGTGCATCAAGCGGAGTGAACAAGTCCTTCACTTTAAGCTCAGACGAACCTCCTCCTTCAGTAAGTTTACGCACCGCATTCTCTCCTACCACAAGAATATTCTTATATTTAGCCGGGGAAAGCGGAAGTATGCCGTTATTCTTCAGTAGTACAATAGATTCGTCACCGATCCGTTTTGCTGTGGCGTAATGCTCCGGAGTGGTAACCGAACCGAAAGGTTTGTCGGTATTCATCGAGGTGCGAAAGATAAGGCGCAGAATATTACGTGCCTTGTCGTTTACAGTAGATTCCGGGATCTCCCCGGTCTTTATCATATTCAGGTAAGGGTCTGCGAGATAGTAGTCATTATAGCCAAACTCGGATTCCGATGTCAGACCGTTCGTGAAAGACCCCATCTCTATGTCAAGTCCGTTGAGGGCTGCCTGCTTCGTGTCGTGCGCACCGCCCCAGTCGGTGACTACAACCCCGTCAAATCCCCATTCTCCGCGAAGGATGTCGTTAAGCAGACGGGAATTGTGGCAGCAATGCTCATCCCATATCTTGTTGTACGCCCCCATGATGCTCCAAGCCTTCCCGTCCTGCACAGCCCGTTTGAACGCCGGAAGATAGATCTCGTAAAGGGCGCGGTCGGAGACCTTGACATTGATGTTGCCGCGCCATTTCTCCTGATTGTTCAAAGCGAAATGCTTCACGCACGCCGCAACCCCGTTCTTCTGCAGTTCCTGTATGTAGGGCACCGCCATCTCTCCCGCGAGATATGGATCCTCACCCATATATTCGAAGTTGCGTCCGTTGAGAGGTGTGCGGTAGATGTTGACACCGGGTCCGAGCAGGACGTCCTTCTTACGGTAGCGGGCTTCCTCGCCAACGCTCTTTCCGTAGAGGGCGGACATCCCGGGGTTCCATGTCGCCGCCAGGGCGGTCAGCGCGGGGAAGGCGGTGATGGAGTCGTTGGTCCAGTTGGAGTAGCCCCAGTCGTTCCAGTTGATCTCGGCGCGGACACCGTGGGGACCGTCGCTCATCCATATCTCGGGGATTCCGAGACGGCGCACCCCAGGCGACGAGAATTTGCCCTGCGCATGGCAAAGCGCAACCTTCTCTTCGAGGGTCATCCGGGAAAGTGCATCCTCTACACGCTCTTCAATCGGTTTGGTCTTGTCGAGATATACGGGGGTGTTATCCCCGGCAGCTGCCGAAAGCATACACGTCGCCATGGCAGTGAATAGAAAATATTTCTTAAATTGCATATGTCGGTTAATTTTATTACTTATTTGGCTGTCAATGCGGCATCCCCGTTTTTCAAACCTTCAGAGATTGCTTTGATCCGGATATTTCCGGGATTACCATTAGATTGAACGATCAGCATTGCTTTTCCATAAAATGCCTTGCGTTTATCCGATTTGAAAGGTTCAAGAGATATCGGCGACCCATTATCAACGCCGACATTGCCTCCTGCTCCTGTCTCTTAT
>DAWBVG010000177.1:0-8455 GCA_052279865.1 Muribaculaceae bacterium | reverse complement strand
GCTCAGAAAAGACAGGATTAGATTCAACCGGGGATATAGTTTGATTCTTCTGGCGTGTCATTAATTTTTTTTACCTTAAAAAGAATTTATTTATAATAAAGCTTGAAGAGCAATTGCCCTTTGATCTAAAACAAGCTTACTTTAAAATCCGGTTCTTTCCCGTATGAAATTTTTCTAACGGATGCAAAATTAGTAAAAAGTTAGTAATTGACAATAAAATACAAGCAAAAAATTTGTCAAAAGGTGCAATATAATGCTCAAAATATCATTTTGAGCATTATATTGCACCCTGTAAAAAGATTAAGGGCACTATTGTGCCCTTAAAATCTATATTTGCAATAAAATTAAATTTGTAGGAAATATGCTACAGCTTTAGAAAGGGAGGTCATCCGTATCGTTTGATGCGAAAGGATCCGCAGCAGGTGCAGCTGTCGATGCGAAAGGATCGGCGGGAGCTGCAGGTTGAGCGGGAGCTGCGCCAAACGGTTGAGCCGGTGCGCTCTGAGGCATTTGAGGCGCACCCATTTCCTGAGCGGCATAGGCACGGAGGTCAGTGTACCAGCGACCATTGAATTCGCGGCTTTCTGCGTCTACAGATACTTTATATGATTTACCGGCTTCAAGATGCACCTGATTAATGCGGTCGCCAAAGAGATCAAATTTTACTTTACGAGGATACTGACCAAAAGTTTCAAGCACCCAGCTTTTCTTTCTCCAGGGATTTCCATTACGAGATGTTCCTCCCTCTTCGGGAAGGTCTAATATGATTTTGCCTTCGATTTCCATGTTGTTATTATTGAATTGATTGATTTTTATATGGGGATTTATGGGGCGGGATGGGGCGGAATAGGGTTGGGTGGGAGAGGACACTATCGGGCTTTTATCCTGCCAATTGATATGCAAAGGTAATCATTAAATATTTAAATTGCAAATCAGATATCAATGACTTTTCGGACTTTCGGATCATCCGTTTGTCATAATTCATCGGCGTAGAGGAGCTGGGGAGTTCGTTCGCGGTCGTAGACACGTTTGCCGGCAACGTATGTGGCGCGCACAAGGTTGTCGGGTGAAAGCGTCTGGAGAATAAACATTCTGTCAAGAATGAAATCGTTAAACTGCATGCGCCATTTCAGAAAATCATTAGGCTGCATGTCGAGAACAGCGATATCCGCTTCGAATCCAGGCTCGAGGGAACCTATGCGGTCTTCGAGATGGAGAACCTGCGCTCCTCCCTTGGTCGCCATGTAGAAACTTTTTAGGGCACCAATGCTTTTCTTTTTAAGCATTCCAACCTTATAAGCTTCATTAAGCTGACGAGGAAGTGAGAAATTTGTGCCTGCTCCGACATCTGTGCCGACACCGACGCGAATAGGACGTGTTTCTTTTTTTGCTTCCCAGAATTTGAACATTCCGTCGCCTAAGAAAAGGTTTGAAGACGGGCAATGTGCCACACCGCAATCATAATCATGAAGCATTTGCCATTCCTCCTCTTTTACGAGACAACAATGAGCAAGGACAGTGCGGTTTCCCAGGAGGTTGTATCTTCGATATATATCGGTGTAGTTTTCAGCCTGTGGATATAATGAGAGCGCCCATTCAATTTCATCGTCAGCCTCATCGAGATGAGTGTGCATATAGACGCCGTTGTCGATATTATCCTGGTAAAGACGCCCTGCAAGTTCGAGTTGGCGAGGGGTGCTTGTAGGAGCAAAACGCGGGATTACGGCATATAACTGGCGTCCTCTGCCATGCCATTTGTCGAGGAGCTCAGAAGCGATGGCTATGGACTCTTCTGCAGAATGGTCGCGCAGAGATTCCGGAAGATTGCGATCTTGGAGCACTTTACCGGTGATGATGCGCGTATTGTATTTTTCCGATTCCTCAAAAAGGGCATCGACAGATGAGGCAAAAGTAGTTGAGAATACATTTGCAGTAGTGGTGCCCTGGCGAAGTATCTGCGTGAAGAAGAGACGAGCCACAGAATCAGCAAACTCTTTGGAACGGAAACGAGTTTCAGTAGGGAAAGTATATTGATTAAGCCATTTTAGAAGAGTGTCGCCGAAAGATCCAATCATTGGAGACTGCACATAATGCACATGTGTGTCGATCATGCCTGGAATGATAACGGAATTTTCATATTTGTCTATATCCTTAAGCTCCGGATAGAGAGGTGCTATTTCCGAAAAACTGCCTGCAGCGAGAATTTTACCATCCTGAATCACCACGAGTCCGTCTGGGAAATGTGAATAGCATTCCGACTCATCCTTTACAAGAAATGGGTCTTCGTGAAAAGTGACCATTTCTCCCCGAATACCCTTAAGAGGAGAGGAGTCAGAGGCTTTTATAGGTTGTTTTGTCATGTATAATAGTTTTTTTATATTTTATAAACATCTTGGTGTGTCCGTATGTTTTAACGTAAAATCACTTAATTATTATAAATACTATGTCACAAAACACTGCGCCCCTTGCGGGCATTAAAATTGTAGATTTCACGGCAGTTCAGTCAGGTCCCTCTTGCACGCAACTTCTTGCATGGCTTGGTGCCGAAGTTATAAAAATCGAACGTCCCGGATCGGGTGATGCAACCCGTAAGGAACTTCAGTTTGATCCTGATTGCCCCAGCTATTATTTCTTGCAATTGAATTCAAATAAGAAATCATTAAGTCTTGATGCCGCCACTCCTGACGGAAAAGAGATTCTTACCAAACTTATCAAGGAATGCGATATATTTGTAGAGAATCTTCACCCCGGAGCAATGGATAAGTTAGGATTCAGCTGGGATGTTGTTCATCAACTTAATCCCCGTTGTATCTACGGCACTATCAAGGGATTCCCCGAGTCTTCAACATATAAGGATCTGAAAGCGTATGAGCCTGTTGCCCAGGTTACTGCGGGTGCAGCTTCAACAACAGGCTGGTGGGAAGGAGATAATGACGTGCCTACACAATCAGGAGCTGCGCTTGGAGATTCAAACACCGGTATGCATCTTGCCATCGGTCTTCTTGCGGCATTGCAGCAGCGTGAACGTACCGGAGAAGGAAGCTATGTCTATCAGTCAATGCACAATGCCTGCCTAAACCTCTGTCGTATCAAAACACGCGATCAGCTAACTCTCGACCGTATAGGATATCTGACTCAGTTCCCGCAATATCCTAATGAGAAATTCGGAGATTTTGTGCCGCGTTCTGGTAACCAGGAAGGATCCGGAGTGCTCGGCTGGACTTACAAATGTAAAGGATGGGAGACTGATCCGAATGCGTATGTATATGTTATTCTTCAGCGCGGCAAGAAAGATTTCGAACTTGCATGCAAAGGACTCGGTTTTGAAGACTGGCTGACAAATCCTGATTTTAACACTGCAGATGCCCGCGACAAGCATAAACAGGAAATATATGCCCGTATCCAGTCTTATACCATCAATAAGACGAAATATGAGGTTACAGCAGAACTTTCCAAGTTTGGGATCCCTGTCGCACCTGTGCTAAACACCAAGGAGATCATGACCGATCAGAACAACTATGACGGAAACACTCTTGTAAAGATTGATCAGGGAGGCAAGATCGGAACATTTGTCACTGTAGGAGTTCCTTTCACAATCTCGAATTATCAGCCTACCTATGGTCCTTGTCCTGAACTTGGAGGAAACAATGCAGAGATTCTTACCTCTCTCGGTTATACTGCAGAGCAGCAAGCCGAATTTGCGAAGAACGGAACCACTGAACCGTTGGCTGACGGTAAAATGTAAAACATAAGGTTATGGAAAATACTGATATAAAAAATAAAACGGCAGATGCATCCGCGACATGCGGATGTAAACCGCCGATGGCTCCGAATCCCGAAACGGATATGACAGGTATGTATGTGCTTGCCAATGCGCTGAAAGCTAACGGAGTGGACGTGATTTTTGGTCTTGTAGGCATACCTGTAACTGAAGTGGCTTATATTTGTCAGAAGGTTGGTATTCGCTTTATAAGTTTCCGGTTTGAACAGCAGGCAGGAATGGCTGCTGCAACCTACGGTTATCTAACGAAGAAACCCGGAATACTACTGACTGTTTCATCGCTTGGCTTCCTTAACGGATTGACAGCCACTGCAAATGCAACTGTTAATTGCTATCCGATGATTCAGATTTCCGGTTCTTCCGACCGTGTTGCTGTCGATCTCGAACAGGGCACTTATGAAGGTCTTGACCAGCTTGCCATTGCCAAACCATTGGTTAAGGCTGCTTACAGGGTTAACCGCCCTCAGGATATTGCCGTGGGTGTTGCACGCGCCATGCGCGCCGCGCTTTCGGGTAGACCAGGCGGTGTTTACCTCGACATGACTGTGCCTGCTTTAGGAGGTATTATTTCTAAAGAAGAGGCTGCTAAGTTACAGTTCGTTCCTGTGGATCCTGCCGCTGAGACTTATCCTTCGCCAGATTCTGTGAAAAGGGCAATGGAGCTCATTGCTTCTGCCAAAAAGCCGGTATTTCTTTTGGGTAAAGGAGCCGCATATTCTCAGAATGACGCAAAGATCAAAGAATTAATAGAGAAAACAGGCATTCCTTTCTATCCTATGTCAATGGCGAAGGGACTTATGCCCGACACGCATCCTCTTTCTGCCATATCCTGTCGCAGCATGATTATGGAGCAGGCTGATGTGGTTGTTCTTATCGGAGCTCGTTTGAATTGGTTGTTGTCGCGTGGTCATGGTAAGTGGAATCCCGACAATAAATATGTTCAGCTTGACGTTGAACCAACGGAAATAGATTGCAATGTGCCGATTGCAGCTCCAGTGATCGGAGATATCGGAGCTTCCCTTGATATGATTCTTCAGGCATTGCCGGAATATAAACTATCGATGGATCCTCAATGGGTTAAAGATCTGCAAGCTCATACTGTAGAAGCAAACAAATGGATTCAGGCGAAATTGGCTCCAAGTCCTGAACCGATGGACCATTGGGATGCGCTGCGCGCAGCGAAAGCAGTGCTTGAGAAGCATCCGGAGGTAACTCTCATCAATGAGGGCGCAAATACCCTTGACGACTGTCGGGATGCCATAAATATGAGCGAGCCGCGTCGCCGAATCGACTGCGCAACCTGGGCAATCATGGGTATGGGTGCGGGCTCCGCCATTGGCGCAGCCTTGGCAACCGGAGGTCCGGTGGTTACGATTCAGGGAGACTCCGCTTTTGGATTCTCCGGTATGGAGGTAAGCACCATGACCAATTTCAATCTTCCGATCACGGTCTGCGTGTTTAACAACGGTGGTATATATAACCACATTGGTGTGAACCTGAGTGATAACGGAGACCCTGCGCCGACGACTCTCGATCTGAATGCACGTTACGACATGATGATGGAGGCGTTTGGCGGCAAAGGCTATTATGTCACCACTCCGGAAGAGTTCGAGCAGGCTCTTGAGGCTGCGATAGCTTCGCGCAAACCAACACTGATTGATGTTCAGCTTGCTGGCGATGCCGGCAAGGAGAGCGGACACATTGGCTATCTTAATCCGGTGCCACTGATTCCGATTACTGTCTGATTAAAAACTATAAACTATAACCTCGGAATAATATGTCAAATATGATGCACGTCATCCTGTATGCGATTGTGCCGATCATTGTGGTGATGCTGGCAGGTTACATATCCGGGAAAAGAGGCGCTTTCACAGGTGAAGACGCCAAGAAATTCAATAAAGTTGTGCTTGACTATGCACTTCCGGCAGCCCTGTTCGTATCAATCGTGCAGGCGAGCAGAGAGATGCTTGCCCGCGATATCAAGCTGACTCTGATATCGTTGGTTGGTATAATGCTCTGTTTCATGATAGTGTATTGGGTATTCAAGTATTGTTTCAAAAAGAATACGGGTGCTGATGCTGCCGTCTCAGCATTGATCAGTGGCTCTCCGACAATCGGCTTCCTCGGATTTGCCGTGCTGGAGCCAATCTTCGGCACCAACCCTTCTGTCGCACTTGTTGTGGCTATTGTGGGTATCGTGGTTAATGCCGTGGGTATACCGGTTGGATTGTCGCTGATGAATGCTTCTCTTGCCAAGGAGAATCCTCAGGCAAAAAAGGAGAGCGCATGGAAGCCGGTGCTTCATGCATTGGCACAACCTGTGGCTTGGGCACCGATTCTTGCAGTGGTATGGGTATTGGTAGGTATTCCATGGCCGGATTGGGCGAGTCCTTCATTTGATCTTATTAAAGGTGCGAACGCCTCAATGGCGGTATTCTCAGCAGGTATAACCCTTTCCGCCATCAAGATACAGATCAACTGGCAGGCTGTGCTCGGGTCAATCATGAAGATGGTGATGATGCCGGCAGTAATCCTTATCATGGGTCTGATTTTCAAGATGGATCCTCTTAACCTGAAGATGCTCGTTGTGGCAGCTGCTCTGCCCCCGGCATTCTCCGGCATTATCATTGCTGATGAATATGACACGTATGTTGCGACGGGAACTTCGTCACTGACTCTTTCTGTAATCCTGTTCGTAGGATTCTGTCCGCTCTGGATATGGATAACAGATATGTGTCTGGCACATTTCTGAATCGTATTATAAATTGAACAAACGGGACTTCTTCGGCGTTGTAATAATGCGGGGGAAGTCCCGGTCTATGAAAAACATATTATACATTTATAACAGAGAAATGGAAGAAAAGAATAGTGTTGTTAGGGAACCGATTATCAATGCAACGGTTCCGGAATTCAGCGTCATGGCTTATCATGACGGAAAATTTGTGGAAATCAGCAATAAGAACATAGAAGGAAAGTGGGCTATATTCTTCTTCTATCCAGCCGATTTTACATTCGTTTGCCCGACAGAACTTGAAGATCTTCAAGAGAAATATGCAGATTTCAAGAAGATGGGTGTTGAGGTTTATTCAGTATCAACCGATTCACACTTTGTTCACAAGGCATGGCATGATACATCAGAAAGAATCAAGAAAATCGAATATCCGATGCTTGCCGATCCGACAGGTCTTCTTGCACGCGCATTCGGCGTGATGATCGAGAACGACGGCATGGCTTATCGCGGCACATTCGTGGTTGATCCGACAGGTCATATCAAGCTTGCCGAGATTCAGGACAACAGCATCGGTAGAAATGCCGATGAACTTCTCCGCAAAGTCGAGGCAGCGCAGTTCGTTGCCGAACATCCGGATGAGGTGTGTCCTGCAAAATGGAAGAAAGGTAAAGAGGTTTTGAAACCCTCCATTGATCTTGTTGGCAAACTCTGATCAATTCAAACGAATCATTTGAATAGTAATTTTTTGCCGCACCTCCCGATCCTCAGAGGAATGGGGAGGCGCGGTTTTTTAATTAAAGAAGGTTATGCTTGATAAAGATTTACTGGAGCAGGTGAAAAGTATTTTCGCCGATCTGAAGAATAATTACAGGTTTGATATCAATTGCAATCCTGCGCTCGACGATTCCAAGCAGATGATTGAGTTTTTTACCGATTTCTCTACAGCGTCTCCTCATTTGAGTGTGACTGTAAATGAGAATAATAGTGATAAGGCGGTGACAATGTTTGTGAGAGATGATGTACCCACCGGTATCTCTTTCAGATGTATTCCGGGAGGACATGAATTTACTTCTCTTCTCCTTGCCATTCTAAATGCCGATGGCAAAGGAAAGAATCTGCCTGACGATACTTTAGCTGCCAGGATAAAGGGATTGAAAGGTGATATTGCTCTGACAACATACATGAGCCTTGAATGCACAAACTGCCCGGATGTGGTGCAGGCACTTAATGTGATGGCTTTGTATAACGACCGGATATCGAGTGAGATAGTTGACGGAAACATGGCGGTTGCTGAAGTGGATGCCTTGGGTGTTAAATCTGTGCCGACTGTCTATGCCAACGGAGAAGTGTTGCAGGTAGGAAAGAGCAGTTTAGGTGAATTGCTTGAGAAGCTTGAAGAAAAATTTGGTAGTGAAGATATGCAGACAGAACACGCACCTCGCAGTTACGATGCAATAGTGCTTGGTGGAGGTCCTGCCGGAGCAGCCTCGGCAATATACCTTTCTAGAAAGGGTTTAAGGGTAGCTGTTGTTGCAAAGACAGTCGGTGGTCAGGTGAAGGAGACTGTAGGTATTGACAATCTCATTTCCAAGATTCACACCACCGGTGAGCAGTTGGCTTCAGATCTCCGTCAGCATATGCAGGATTATCCGGTGGAGATTTTCGATAACAGAAGTATCGAGACCACGGATGTGAAAAGCGAGATTAAATCTGTTGTAACCAAAGGTGGAGAGATCTTCGAAGCTCCGCAGGTTATCATTGCTACCGGTGCAAGCTGGCGACGTCTCGGTGTGCCTGGAGAGAATGATTATATAGGTAAAGGTGTTGCGTTCTGTGTGCACTGCGATGGTCCTTTCTATAAAGGGAAGGATGTGGCTGTTGTTGGAGGAGGTAATTCCGGAATTGAAGCTGCCATCGATCTTGCTGCAATCTGCACCCATGTG
>DAWBVG010000176.1:0-1511 GCA_052279865.1 Muribaculaceae bacterium | reverse complement strand
GCTTTCGAGAGCTTCATTCAGTGCACCGTAAACATCCCTATGACCGCAGCCTTGACATAATGCCGGCGGACGTCCAACAACTTTTTCCGAAACCGCTTTCTTTTCTGGAGCGCTGATTCCGGAGATAGAAGGTGCAACCTTCGACATCGTGATTTTCACTTCGTCCGGGGTCAGCTCACCGTCACGTATCACATCGCCACTGAGTTTTCCGTATATTTTCTTACCGGTATCCAACAAGCCTCTTAATCTCGATTCAATAAAAGGCTGTCCCTCTTCAAGCACAAGGATGGAATCGCAAGAATCATACAGTTGTTTTATAAGTTTTTTGGGCAACGGATACTGGCTTACCTTTACTGTCGGGAAAGGGACATCGCCATTAAATGCTTCTTTAAGATAATTATATGCTATGCCGCTTGCCACTATTCCCATTTCATGACGAGGAGCTTCCTCATAACGATTGAAAGGAGATTTTTCAGAAGCTTTTATAAATTCATCAAAATCGGCAATCAGCTGTCTGTTGCGTATTTTTGACATTGCAGGCATCAATACCCATTGCTTGGGATTCTTTGGATAGCTGTTTTCATTCTCTTTTGCAGGCTCGTCATCCACTTCTACCACCGCGCGTGAATGGCTAAGGCGAGTAACAAATCTGAAAAGCACCGGAATATTGAATTTTTCCGACAGTTCAAAAGCATGCGAAGCCATATCATATGCCTCTTGCTGATTCGTCGGCTCAAGAGCCGGAATCATTGCAAAGTCGGCATAGAAACGTGAATCCTGCTCATTTTGGGATGAGTGCATGCTTGGATCATCAGCTGCCACAACAATAAGACCGCCGTTCGCTCCTGTCATTGCTGAATTGACGAAGGGATCGGCGGCAACATTAAGTCCGACATGTTTCATGGATGTGAAAGCCCTCTTGCCACAGAATGACATTCCAAGAGCTTCTTCCATCGCGGTTTTCTCATTAGACGACCAATGAGAGTGTATGCCGCGTTCCTTGGCGGTGGTATTTGACTGCACAAACTCCATAATCTCTGTGGATGGAGTTCCCGGATACGCATAAGCACCTGATAACCCGGCATTGATGGCACCCATTGCAAATGCCTCATCTCCGAGTAAGAGTCGTTTTGTTCTCATGTTTTATATTATCTCTAAGGTGTGTTAGAATTGTTGTCAATGGACTTTGCAAATATACAAATTTAATTCATATAATTTGCAAATTTAAAATCTGTTTAAAAACATCAAAAAAATTATATCAGGACATATATATTTATGTAAATTTGCGTGTATGATAATAATAACGTAATTTTGCATGTAAGTAAATTATAGAAATACCTACCATCAATGAAGAAAACTTTGTATTTGATCCTTCTCCTTGTTGGATTATGCAGTTCAGCTGCGTTAGCTCAGGTCAACTGGACCTTCAATCTCGTTGGCGACAAAACAGCCAATCCGGCGATAGAGGTGACAGCAACAATTGCCCCGGGATATCATCTTTACGCCATAGA
>DAWBVG010000175.1:0-1480 GCA_052279865.1 Muribaculaceae bacterium | reverse complement strand
AATCATATGTGTGCGATTTTAAAGCCAATCTTCGCGTACGGGATTTGAGAGGTAAGATCTTGTTTCTGAAACGCTCGGATTTCGATAATAATATGGGTTGCGCCACTTTATATGAATGGAATGGAGATGTGTGGAGCGGACAGAATAGCAAGATTGAAAATTCACATAGCGACTGGGAAGCACAATGGCTGTATGTCCAGGATCTTGCCAATTCTAAAGATAACCGTGAAACAAAAGACAATGGAGTGAAGATTCTGTTGGAACAGGCGGCTACACATGCCGCCTGGTATAAGACAGACAGTAACCGAGACAAGAATGAGAAAGCATGGGTAATGAATTTTGCATCCGCATACACCGGTTCATCTTCTACTGCTTCGGGATATGCAGAGAATGCATCTTATACGAATAAGGTTATCGTCGATTATTTATCCGATCATACCGGTCCGACAGGGATCATTATGGCAGACTGGGTGGGAGTGGAGACTGCTAAAAATTATACCACTCAAGGTAAAAAACTTCCCGAAGCAATCATCAAGAACAATTTTAAATATATCTATGATTATGTGGCTCCTTATCGCATGATAAGTAAGAATCTGGACGGGCTGGTTTCTACTAAACTTCATCATGGAAATGTTGAGTGGGTGGATCTTGACGGTGATGGCATTATGGATCTGACGGTCAAGGGGCGCGATTATGGAGATAATTTTAATGCCAAGCTTCATCTGCTTTCCGGTGCAGCTGGTCTGACTGAAACTTCGGCGCTTCCTTCTGTCGACGGAGCAGAGTGGGAACGCTTGCTGATTCCTGGTGATTATAACGCCGACAGTAGCATTGATATGATTTATGGTTGCTCATGGGGCAGTAAACTATTACATAACGATGGAGCCGGTAATTTGTCTAATAATGATTCTTTTACCCTCTATGGTCAGGAGATTGAGATGGACTATGACAATGCCTCCGAAAAGCGTGCCTCGGGACTGATGCATCTGGTGGATCTCAATATGGATGGTTATGCCGATATTCTTACTTATTCTCGTGCTGATAATGTGGATAACGCTGTGCCTTTGATTTTCTCAAACTATTCCGGCACGGGCTCGTTTTACGGACAGGACACCAATCTGCCGGCTTTGCGACAGGGCACTATGGCAATAGGTGACTATAATCACGATGGGCGTCCGGATGTACTCGTATCGGGCTTGAATGCGGAAAACAAGATGCAGGTATGTATCTGTCTTAATAAAGGTGATTTTACATTTGACCTGATTTATCCGGAGAGTGTGCAGCCCTATGCCACGAAATATGGATGTGTCGGAATGTTCGATGCGAACGGCGATCAGCAACTTGATTTATTCCTTTCCGGAATCCTTGAGAACGGAGAGCGTTCCACAGTATTGCTCTTTAACAAAGGCGACAATACATTCGAGAACAGCGGGCTGGATATGCCGGCTGTCTGCTACAGCGGCATGGATTGGTGTGATAT
>DAWBVG010000174.1:0-7054 GCA_052279865.1 Muribaculaceae bacterium | reverse complement strand
TCAAGTTCGTATTCAGAAAGAAGAAGGTCTGTTGCCGGTCCGTTACCTTTGTTCTCAATGAGTTTCTTTGCATATGCCGTAACCACCGCTTTATCTTTGGAAGAAAGAATCTTCTCCAGCTCCGCGTTGTTTCCCGGTGTCAGGGCTTTGATTTGCGGATAAAGAGCGGCGGCTGTTTTCTTTTGGCCCATATATTGTCCGAAAAAGACACCGATGAGGATTATTGCCCTGATAAAGAAGAAAATCAACAGAACAATCACCGGCACCAACAATCCGGTTGAAATCCAGTAAAGGATGTTGGATATTGTATTCATATCTTTATTTATAAATTTTTAGGTTATAATTATTGTTTTCTTATTGCTTATTAAATTCGCAGGTTTCAATTTTACTTTCGCGAAAGTTTTTTAAGTTTCTTATTTGTCGATATCCTGAAATATATCAATCCGCCACAGAGTCCTATGATCATAATGATGAATATGGCTCCCAGTGCCTGCCATTCTACGGAATTGGTGCCTATGGCGGCGGTACGTCCGTTCACCGTGGCGATAATTCCGAGAGCCGCTGTGAGCAGATTGATCAAGAACATGAGTTCCAGTCGCAAATCAGCTTCGGGAAGAAGATATTTCATTCCCCATACCAACGCCGGTACAATAATAAGCATTCCGGCTCCCGTGATCCATCCGATTGTTGTGAAATCCACTCCTGGCATAGAGAAGATTATTCCCACGAGCAACGAATATAATGCCGGAAAAAGGAGAATCCCCGGCACCCACAATGATATGGCGAGCATTATAGAGCCCCATCTGTTAAGTTTCCCTGTCATCTGCGAGGACATCAGAACACAGAAACATATCTGGAATGCCACATCAATAGTGAGGAGCACTGAAGTATCGAGCATCAGCTCCGGACGCGACAACCAATCGGCGATCTGTGTCTTTGACTGTTCACTTGCCGATTCTGTGGCGAGCCCGAGAAACAGCAGGGGAATCAGACAGAGCACCACAATCCCGATCGGTCTATGGTATGTGAGTTTCAGAATGAAATTGAAACCGACAAGAATAAGTATTATCAATACTACTGTCTCCATTATTCTTTCTCAGCATTTTTGCGACGACGTATCACAACAACCATAATTATTAATGCCAGAACAACACAGACGGCAACGATGAGTCCATTAATCCGGTTTGTTGTTGTTTCGGTGTTGTTGAGTTCCTCACGTTTCATCACTTTCCCATCGTTTTCTCCCGAAACATTCTCCGCTCTTACGGATGCCACTGCAGCATCGTAGGAAGCTGCGGACTCTTTGGAAACCTTAGATTTGATGAAATCACGAAGTTTGGCATTGTCGCATACGAATCCGGAACAAGCCGCACCATGTTTCTCTACCATTTCCGTGTGCAGTTCAGCTATTGTCTTTGTTTGTTCGGCAGACGCATCCCACATCCCTTTACGGATAGTTTCGAGCATTACAGCCGTCATCTCCTGAAGAGCGGCAGGATTGACATTTGAAAAATGGTCTTTCAATCCGAGTCCGTTTTTATCTTTGACATACGTGTCATAGATATCGTTCCAAAGTTCGTCATCGATAACATCGGGCTTCATCACATTCCATCCATAAGTGTTGCGAATAACGTCAGCCACGGCGGAGGCATCTCCCGAGCCTCCTTTCATCTTTTCCTTGATATAGGAAGGATTCAGAATCGTGGTTCGGCTCTCAATACCGATCGCCTCCTTGACTTCCTGCATTTTCACATTATTGCGGTTACGGTAGTCGCTAAGGTATGCTTCAGGATCCTTACCTGTGACATTGCGCACAGCAAGATTCATTCCACCCATGAATTCATATACGTGATCAAGACTGAGTGCGCCCCATGTGTTGCTCTGACGCGGCTGCACCACGGCGTCCGTTCTTGTGAGGGCTGCCTCGAAGGCATAATCACGCAGCTGTTCCCAATCTTCCTCACTGTCGTAAGCCGCTCCCATGTTGTGAATATAGGTATCCGCGATCTCACTCTCTTTCTCCCATCTGTCGCCGGCTTCGACCATTGCCTGGATGCCGCTGCCGTAATTACCGTTTACGCCTCCGAACACGCGGGATGTGGAGAGTTTCCGGGCTTCTTTGGGAGAGACACCTTTGTCGACAAGATGTTTCTCGGATGCTACAACTCCTTCTGCAACATAATTGGGGAAATTTTTGTCTTTTGCCTCGGCTGCCATCTTCACGGCTCTTCCGATAAGGAAAAGACGCGATGCCGCGAGGTCTCGTAACTGACCGGAAGTCTGAACAACCACATCGATGCGTGGGCGTCCTAATTTCTCGGAAGGAATGAGAGCCAGATCCGTGACCCTGCCGAATGCATCTCTCACAGGTTCGACACCGAGCATATATAGTATCTGTGCAATTGTCGCACCTTCCGTCTCTATAAATTCACTACTCCAGAGAGTATAGCTTACTTTGCGGGGTAAGGAATCATTATGCGCTTTCTTATATAGCGCAAGAGTGTTGTCGGCTAAAGATTTTCCTTTCTCCCATGCTACAGCCGACGGGGTCTCTTCTGCGTTTACGGCAAACATATTTCTACCCGTTGGAAGAATGTTGGGGTTTAATATCGGGTCACCTCCTGATGTCGGAGAGATATATCCTCCATTGAGAGCATTTACAAGAGATGCCATTTCCTCTTCCGGGCTGTTGAGCAATGCTTGCCTGTATACACCGACATTCTTCAATGCGTTTTCAACTTCTTTCACAGCCATGGCAAATTCCATCTCTTTGGGGGGAATCTCATTCTTCCGCATCATTCCATGCCCACCCTTATGATGGGATGATGAAGCCTTTTTACTCTTCATTGCAGCTTCCATTTTCTTTATGGCAGCTTCATCCGCTCCCATCTTTCGAGCCATCTCAAGCGCTTTCTCGGGGCTCATGCCAGGAATCATGGCATGTTTGCGATGCGGAGCTTTTCTGTCGGCAACTTTAAGCGGAACACCATTGCCAGAGGGCATCATGGCTCCCATCACCATCATTCTTGAGAACATGTCTTTTGAATCCTCTATTGTAGCCATGATTTTGCGAGCACTGTCGAGTTCCGACTGTTTAAGCCCGGTGATGCGGCAGATTTCTTGATCGGAGGTTTCTTTACCGGTCTTTATAATCTCGGATACGATTTGAGATGCTGCCCCACGATGGTTCCTGATGTTTCCACCCTTTAGTTTGTAAAGGCTGAAAGCAAGAGGTTCTACAGTCATTGCGGAGGCTGTTGAGAGTATGTGCTCCGGTGCGTATGGCACACCCATAACATAGGAAGCCCCTGTGATCCTTTCGTTTGCAAGCTCTTCTGCAAAATTCTCTATTCTTGCGATATCATCCGGGGAATACGGTTTGCCCGGAACGCTGTCAAGGCGGAGCTCACGATGGATTCCGAGTTGCAGAGTATATTTTTTTACCAGCAAAGAAGCTTGTTCAACAGCTTTCGGATTGGGATTGTCGACCGAGCAAGTTTTATTGTAATCATTTACTGCATCCGACAAGGTTTTGTATATGCCTCTCACATTACTTTCCATAAACGGAGGAGTAAGATAATTGATGATTCCGGCATAGCTTCTGCGCTTAGCCATCATTGCTTCTCCGACGTTAGAGGTGGAATAGATGTAGAAATGAGGCATTGTTCCGACAAGACGATCCGACCAGTCATTGCTTCCGAGTGCAACCTGTTTTCTGGGTGTGAACTCCAGAGAACCATGTGCCCCGAAATGGATCAGTGCATCTGCTCCGAAGCCATATCTTGCCCAAAGATAGGATGCGACATAATTATGAGGGGGAGCCGCGTCTGTGCCATGCACGATTTTGAAATCATCATCGCCCAAACCGGCTGCTGTCTGTGGAATGAGAACAACATTACCAAACTGCAGCATTGCCAACGCCGCGTTTCCATTACCATCCTGCAGACCATGTCCGGGAAATTCCCCGTCAACGGCATCGATGTCTTTTCTCATTTTTTTAGAGAAAGCTTTTGCACACCATTCATCGTAATCTTTGGCAGTTATGATCTTTGGATGGTTTTTCTTTACAAAATCTTCTTTGGCTCCGAGAGCATAATTATTGAAAACTTTCCCGTTTTCATTTATCATGCGCTCAAATTCCTCTGCGGAGGAGGGGAGTCCTTGAATATCGTAGCCTTCTGCCCGCAGACGTTGAAGCACATTGAATAGAGAGGGCGCTACTTCCATACCTTCAGCCACCAGTGAGTTTTGTCCGGGACCTTTGAAATAGAAAATAGCGATTTTTTTATCCTTGTTTGGTCTGGATTGAAGGGTGATATAATTGGTAATTGTATTTGTGAAGTCTTGGAGACGGTCGGGAATTGCGGCTACATAGGGGAGACCGTCCTTCCCTTCGTAATGCGCGAAAAGGGAATATGGCAGGATAGCACCATCAATTTCCGGAGTTACGATGCTTTGAGACATGAACCCTCCGTTCATGCCCATTTTGTCGTCGACCCATTCATGATAATCGCGGTTCACATTAAGAGGAGAGAACAGAGGGATGTTCTTTTCATCAAGGTATTTCACAACCTGATCGCCCATGCGTCCGTGAGCCATATTTATCATGGCGTTGACTTTCAAGGAATCGGCATGTCCCCCGGCAATAAAACGTTGGATCACATTGACCGGATACACTACGAAACCGCGTTTTTCAAATTCAGTTACCAGATCATCCGGCACACCCATTTGCCCGGTAAGTATAATCTTCGGGGAAGTCTCTTTCCATTTCCCATTCTCTCTTAAAAATTTCTCGTAAGATGCTACTGAGGGAAACTGCAGGTCCTCATCATCTGAAGGATAATACAGAAGTGATGAAGAAGAGAGCACCGGATCGCCGGGAGTAGGGGCAAACAATTTCTTGCCGTCTATGAATTTTCTGATATATTTCAGCATGTTACGGTAGTTGCCTTTACCACCGGTCATATATTGTTTCAGGAATTCTACATCAATAGAATCCACTGAGATTATGTCGTTCTGGGGATTTGTGACCGCAAAACTATATACAGGAGTGCCTTTGTCGGCTGCCGCCACGAGATGTTTGCGTTGATCGTCTGTGATTCTGAGTCCCATTCCGTTAACCAGAACCATATCGTAATGTGAGGCTTTGTCAAGATTGTCAACGTCAACCTCCTCAAGTTTTATGAATGAATTGTCGTTTGATTTTGCTATTTCACCAAGTGTTATCGCTTGAAAATTAACGCACGCTATGCGCGTTGTTGATGCGAAGCTTCTCCATAGCAAAACGGCTGCGCCTATGATCAAGGCGCAACCTATACTTAATAGAATGATCTTTTTTCTGATGTGTATCATATGAAACTACTTAAAAAAGTCGTCAACATCCAGAGAAAGTCCTATAGAATATGTCCTTCCTGTTGTAGGAGCGGAATTCCAATAATATATCTCAGGTTTGTAATTCAGTAAGTTGTCAATTATAAAATTAATACTTATGCCTTTCCACACTTCTTGTTGAAAAGTGAATTTCCACAGGGAATATGCTCCGTCGGTTTCGTTTTGGCTCACCGGTTTGGAGAGATATCTTCCCGACAGCGAAGCGTAAAGCTTATATACGCTGCAAAGTCTTTTCTCATAGTCAAGTCTCCAGGTGGCAGAGTGGGGACGGGGCTGAGTGAATTGAGAATCAATTGAGCGACCTCCGACATGCAGATAGTTGTAACTTGCTGAAAGCCCCAGACCCATAAGCGATCTGTATCTTGCATTTATGTCGAGTCCTGCAACCTTCACGCCTTTTTCATTGCAATATATCGCTCCTTCTTCGCGATAGGCATCTCCCGGAAAATCCATTGTGGTGATGCGGCTATTATAATAGTTGTAATACCCGTTGGCTGTTACGCTGTACGACCCTCCGAAATGGTCACCGCGTATATGACCGGTTCTTTCAAGAGCTACGTTGAAATTATGGCTTCGTTCCGGTTTGAGGTCCGGATTTCCATAAATCATCTGGATCCCAGCCATGTCAAAGTCCATATACATCTCCTTCAGAGTCGGAGCACGGAAACCACCCGAATAAGAAGCCCGGATAGAGAAAGGTTTAAGCTTGAACATAGTTGCTACCCGTGCTGTCAGTGCATTGCTTTTTGATTCGGAGAAATAATCCTCACGCACGCTTGCAATCACATTGAACCATGATACCGGAGAATAGTCAAACTGCACGAATGCATCAACCGTGTTCTGAGAATGTTTGTCACCTTCGGCAAACTGATATGTGGTAAGGTAGTCGTGCATGAAATCGGCTCCCGCAGTCAGGGCATTGTTTCCCCATAAATGAGTATATAGGGCATGAACGATGTGCTGACGGTTGCTGTAGTCATGATCGTGGGTTCTGTTTCCTGATATGAAACGGGCTTTATCATACTGGTCGTAGCTATACGACACCTCAAGATTCTGGTTGCTGTCGATATCCCATATGGAACGCAACCCCCCGGAATAATCGGTATAATGGTCAGTATAGTTCGCCCGGTTGCTCGTGCGGTGGAAATAAGCCCCTCTTGCAATAAACCGGAGATTGTCTGTAACCCGGTAGGTCAGTCTCTCCTTAACGTTGACGGAAGTGCCGCCGAATATATCGTGGATTCTGGATTGAGTGTCGAACACATCGGTCAGCTTGATGGTTTCGACAGTGGTGTATTGAACGGAAGTGTTGGAATTTATTTTGCCAAGATTGAAACTGATGTTTCCTCCTGCCCTCCACTCGTTTCCGGCAGAGCGATATCGCGAATTGACGTTCACATGCCATGGACGGCGGTCTTCCTTGGAAATGAGGTTTACCACTCCTCCCACGGCATTTGCTCCATAGAGGGCGGATGATGCACCCTTCACGATTTCAACCTGTCCGACATTGTCAAGATTCAGACGATTATAATCCACATTGTCCATTGTCTCGCCGGCGAGGCGTTCGCCATCAACGAGAAAAAGAATGGCATTCCCACCGAAACCGCTCATGTTGAGAGACGTTTCCTGACTCATCGCATAACCGAATTCAAGTCCCGGTATC
>DAWBVG010000173.1:0-11001 GCA_052279865.1 Muribaculaceae bacterium | reverse complement strand
GACGCCGGAGACAGCCAGTCGCGGGAACGAGCCTGACCAAGCAGCCAGTCCATGGCGCGACGGGTATCTGCCTTTGAGAAATATTTGCGGTGTGGACCCTGCTCACGACCCTGCACGATTTCCTTGAACTCAATTCCTCCGATATAAGGGATCACGTGTGAAACGTGACGAAGATACTGGCTGATCATGGCTTTATAGGTAGGAAGCAGAGCCTCATAATCGCGTCCCGGCTCGCCTGCCCACTCTTCAAAATTATTCATGATTATCTTCATGTTGGATATTGCCATATCGCCGGCACGTATATGATCGTTGCTGAGGTCTTCGGTTTGGTCAGTAGGATCGACCGTACCCATAAACTGCTGAGCTCCGAATTCATACATTGGGTCGTTTTCCTTCTCCTCTATCCATTTATCAAGCATAGGTTTTTCTTGCTGCATTGTCAGGTTTCCCGGAATCAGACGATACCCCCAGTTGATGGCATGAATATCGTAAACGCCAACGGGGGGAGGAGTGAGGCGCACACCGCGTTCAAAATCACCGGGCTGTGCCACAAAGTTATTGCGGGCATAGTCCATAATTGAGGGTGTTGTGCCATATTTCTGTGTAAATTCAGGATCACGTAGATTCTCAATCGTATATGCATGAGATGCACCCATGTTATGCATAAGACCAAGGCAATGTCCGATCTCATGAGCCGTTACGTAAGTCAAAGATTCATACATCACGGAGTCGGCAAAAACTCTTGTGCGCACACGGGGGTCAACCGCACCGGTCTGGACAAAACGCCAATCGTGCACAAGAGAAAGCACGTTGTGATACCAAATGACATCCGCACCAAGGATCTCACCTGTGCGGGGGTCGCAGTATGAGGGACCCATAGCATTGGCGGTAGGAGTGACGCTATAACGCACACAATTGAAACGCACATCATCGGGATCGAATTCGGAATCTCCCACAGGATAATCACGCGCTTCGACCACATTCTTGAAACCGGCTGCTTCGAAAGCCGTGTTCCAGTATTCTATACCTTCTTTCACTGCAGCACGCCATTTATCCGGAAACGCTGCATCAACATAAAATACAATCTTTTTCTTGGGCTCTACGAGCTTACCTGCGAAATAAGCCTCCAGATCTTCCTCTTTCGGTTCAACACGAAAACGATTGATAATAGCATAATTCTCTACTTTATCAATATCAGAAGAGTAGAGTTTCTTCATATCATAAAAATATCCCACCCGATTGTCTTGAAGACGACTCTTCATCGGCACATCGGGAAGTTTCATAAGCGAGCGTGACACCACTACAGTGTAAGGGTCATGTGCTTTGGGTGTGGTGTATGCAAGACGGCTTTCGATGATGATATTGTCAGGAAAAGCCTTTACTTTGGTGATGGATGAACCATCTTTATAGTAAGTTCCATCTATACCTTTTCGTCCGCTCAATGCAGCCGCAATAGGATCAGAATCCTTGATGGGAGAGATAAGTTTCTCATTCCCAACAAAGAATGATGTGACATCAATCACAACTCTTTTCCCGTCACGATTCTTGATTTTAAAACCTTTCACCACAGGATTTATCATATTTTTGTCGAACGACAGTTTTATCGGATCTTTGTCGTTGATGACATTCCCGGCCTGCACGATATGCATGTAGACGTTATGATCATCCTTTGAGAAACTGACAACAAGAGGAGTAATGTTCATCTGTCCGGCTACATAATCACCTGTAGATGAAATACCGTTTACACGACTCGAAAGCAGGTACTCATGATTAAAGATACTGTCGGGAAGCACAAAGAAAAGAGAACCCTCTTTGTCAACACGGCAATCAAACATGCCACTATAGAGAGTTGCGTCAGCGAGTTTCTTCGCCATCTCGGCGCTGTCTTTCGCGAGCCCTGTAAGAGCTGGAGTCTCTTTGGTGTCTTTTGCCTTTTTCTTTCTGAATAAGCCCGCATCAGCACTTCCGGCGCCAATCATAAGACCGGCAACAGCCATGCAGGTAACGATTTGTTTCAGCTTCAGTTTAGTCATCATTGTAGTTCGAATGTGTTGTTTTTTTATGGAATGTTAGATAAGGTTAGTTTCAGTATATAAGAGAGAGATAAGATAAAAAAGAGGAAGAGAGGGAGTAAGAGGCGTGCCAATTCACACCTCTTCCCTCTTCCCTTTTACTTTTTACTTAATAACAACTTTAGTTGTCTTCGAGCCCTGACGACGGATGTACATACCCGGTTCGTCACCGCTGACTTTCACACCCTGCATGTTGAAGAACTCAACAGGGGCATTGGAATCATCTACGTTAATCTCACCCACTCCTGATCCACCTTCAGGATATGAAGTCTTAGTGTAGGTAAATACTTTGATACCCTGAATAAGTATATCGCTTGTCTGGTCATCTATCAACGAAGCTGTAACCTTTGTTCCGGCAGGAGACAGAAGTTTGAAACCGCTGTTCGCATTCTCAAAATTCTGTAGATTGTTCCATTGATACTGACAATCGGAGGTCAGTTTTGTAAATGGACGTGCGTAGCCTTTCACTGTTTGGAAATCGACTCTCTCTATCCAACCTTCACCACCTTGAAGACAAGGCTGATATAAAGAACCCTCACATGACATAAAGACAGAGAATTCGGCAAGGTCAGGAAGCCACATCATAAATCCACCGCCATTCTTCGCGCCATATGTGGTAGCACGAGGAATTACGATTGCACCCGTCTTTGTCCCGGCGGCGCCGGCAACTCCCTCTTTGTCATAGCCAGGTATAGTTCCGTTAAGTTCAGGTTCCGGATACAGTCCTTCCGAATCTTCATAGGTAGTGGTAAGGAGCTGTATCTTGAAGGAACTGTCCCATCCGCAATATTTATCAAGCTTATCCTGTGTATCGAACCACAGCCATCCATCAGCATCACAATCAGCAGGATCAAAATAGTTATAAGTTTGCTGCGCATTCACTGCAGAAAACGCGGCGAAAGCCGCAAGTGTAAGTAAAACTTTTTTCATACTTCTATATTTTTGACTTGTATATTATTGGATTATAGGAATCAGGCTTTCCAACACCTGATTCCTTTTCACTATTACATTACCTTTTACTATCCCCTTTTACTTTTTCCCTTTCCCCCAACATTACATCTCTATCCATTCCGGATTTTGTTCAAGACCATGATATTTAACATCACTCCAATCAAGAGGAAGGTAATATTGGCGGGCACGGAAATAACGCACATTGGTGTTTTGACCATTCACAACACGTGTTGTGATTTTCTTAGAGCCATCTGCATTATAAACAATCTTGACGCCAAAAAGAGGATTGGTCCTACCAGTCATCTTATCTTCAGCTACATTCCAACGAAGAAGATCCCAATAGGTTGACTTCTCAAAAGCAAGCTCTACACGACGCTCATTCTCAATATCCTCCCAGGTTATTGATGTGAGTTCCGGCATATGAACTCGACGACGGATCTGGTTTACCTTATCAAGGCCTTTATCTCCGCGATTACGCTTGAACTCGATCTCCGCATAATCCAGAAGAAGCTCGGCATAACGCCAAAGGATACAATTCTGGGAGCTGGCATAAGTTGCGTCATTATCAATAACCTGACTCTCGCGAAGGAACTTTGCCATATAATATCCGGTTCGGGAAACAGCAGCAGTCGTAGATGTGCCGTATTTGGTCAAGTCCTCGCCTGCAACTTCCTTTCCATCAACTATTGTGTAATGGATATCCATTGTGTGCCCCTTCCATTGCGCACCATCATAGAGGATGTTGGCATAGAAACGGAAATCACGACCTTCATACGGATTGTTCTTGTCATACCCGGAATCAGGATCTTTTATATTTTTGCCATTTGCCATGCGGTATTCATCCACATGATTCTGAGTGGGATTATATGCGGCATTAGTACCTCCGAAAGAGGGAGCCGCTGCATCGCGATCGAGTTTATGACCATTGCCATAATCGAAGTTACCGTCATCGGCATGCTGAACCTCCCATATTGATTCTTTTGAATTCTTAGTGAGGAAGATATTACGATATTCGGCAACAACGCCATCGCGGTCTGTAGCAGAAATAGGCACGAGATCATATTGGTGAGTTCCAATCACACGGTCATATTCAGCGGCTGCGAGATCAAGCATTTCATCAGTGCGATCGTCTGGGAATCCAAGATATGATTTGCTCTGATTCTGATAATGCTCACCGGCAGCCCAGAAATATGTCTTGGCGCGGAGCATATAGCACACTCCTTTAGTGGGACGACCTACATCTGTAGCCCCATTAGAGAGAGGAAGATATTTCGCGGCTTCCTCAGCTTCTCTGCATATAAACTCCACCATCTCGGCATATGAAGCGCGGGGGAATTTAACATCATCAACCAAGGGATCATATGTGCGGGTGATGATCATAGTGCCTCCAAAATAGCGCAACATCTTATAATAATAGTAAGCACGGAAAAAATGAGCTTCGCCGAGCACACGCTCCTTAATCGATGGAGCTAATTTATCTTGATTCTCAAGCAATGTATTTATACTGTTGACCTGAGAATAACAGCTTGACCATATTGAACGTCCTCGCTGTGTAAGATTCTGTTGGGAACTTTTAAGTATATTTCCGTAATCAGCCTGATACCAGTCACTGCGTCCTACAGTTAACTGATCACCATACCATGGATCATATTCCGTACCCAATCCCTGCATAATGGTTGTCACAAAAGTATTGAAACCTGAGTCCATACTACGATACCATGGAAGCACGTACTCATCAACAAGGTGTGGATCCCCCCAAATCACATTCTCTGAAAGAGAATCGAAAGGAGCATCACGGAACATACTATCGCATCCCGTAAGTCCGGTTGCCGCAATCATGAGCGGCATTGTATATAATATTTTTCTGAATTTCATTAGAAACCAAAGTTAAGGGTTACACCATAGGTTCTTGAAAGAGGATAACCGCGAAGCGACTCGGGATCCATATTATGGAGCGACGAGATCGTGAAGAGATTGCCACCCTGCAATGCTATGTCAAGAGTGGAGATATGCGCCTTGCGGAGCATCTTAGAGGGGAAGCGATAACCTACAGTAAGCGCTTTCAAACGCAGGAAGCTGCAGTTTTTCACCCAGAAGGTAGACGCAAGGCGATTGTTGTCACTGCTTGGAGTGAATTTCACCCTTGGATATTCTGCACCGGGATTCTCCGGAGTCCACGTATTTGTGAGATGATAATCCTGGAAACGCTGGAGCGAACGGCTTTCAAGAGTGTAAAGCTCATTGAGCTGCTGGTTATAGCCGGATACACCTTGGAACTGGGCATTCATGTAGATACCCTTCCACGAAGCAGAAAGTCCGATTCCATAATGCATATCGGGCATGGATGAGTTCTTGACATATACGCGGTCGTTACTTGAAAGTATATTGTTACCATCCTGGTCAATATATTTTATATCACCCGGAGCAAGCGTAGCATTACCCATACCGTCCTGATCAACAGGCCATGCGGCAATCTCCTCATAGCTCTGGAAGAGACCAGCTGCCTCATAAAGAGACCAGACAAGATATGGTTTCCCGGCACGGCGTAGGTTCACAAGCTGACTCGATTCATCGCCGTAGTCAAGCACTTTGTTGTTTGAGAACGACAAGTTGAAACTTACGCTGTATTTGAAATCACCTACCGTATTGAGATGCTTGATCGAGAAATCAACACCTTGATAGCGGATCTTACCGATATTGACACTCGGCACCGAACCTCCGGTTCCCACCGACGGCGGGAAGAGATATGACGGTGCGCTGGTAATCATATTGGTGCGATAACGCTGGTAATATTCCACGGAAGCATTGATGCGATTGTTCCAGAATCCTAAATCCAAACCGATGTTCCAGTCTTTGGATTTTCCCCACTGCAGATTCTCATTGGGCACAGAACCGGTAGAGGTAATCACACCGGGTGCGAAATTACCGCCAATCTGATAACCACCATTGGGAGAATACATATATTGTTTCAGGTAGCTGAAATCGCTGACAGCTCCATCATCGCCAAGAATACCTGCCGATGCACGAAGTTTGGCAAAGGAAATGGTATTGTTGTTGATATTTTCGAAGAATTTCTCATTACTGAGCACCCACGATGCAGACACAGTCGGGAAGAAACCCCATCTGTGACCAGGTGCAAAACGGGTGGAACCATCCACACGGAAAGAGAACTCCGCAAAATAACGGGAAGCATAACCATATGTGGCGCGCCCTACGAGCGATGCCCTCTCACTATAATATTCCGATCCGGTAAGTTGACCGGTGCTTGTCGAACCCATCACCTCAGGATATTCACCCGGGAGATCAGGATTGATACCTTGCATGTATTTATTATTGTAATCCTGATAGTTCGCCACCAAGGTTCCACTTACTTCATGCTTCTCTGCAAATGTATGGTTATAGTTTACACCCAGTTCAACCAGCTTATTGTTAATGGTCTGCCATCTATCTTGATATGATATTTTAGCAGTAGGATAAACAGTTTTCGGATCCACTGAAGTTGTGCCGGTCTCTTCATCATATAGATAAAGAGCCACCGGTTTGGAATATTTCGAAGTGTTCTGATGGTTAAGGTCGAGGGTGCCCTTCAGGTAAACCTGCAGGCCATCCACTCCGGGAATTTGATAGCGCAGCTGAGCGTCAAGGGTATGATAATCTGACTTCACTTTGTTGTAGCCACCGATACCCTCTACATTGATAAGCGGGTTACCACCATCGATAGAGGCAAGATTACCGTCGGTGAAACGGAGCACCTGCAGCGGAGAATAAGAGTATGCCGCATCAATGGTTGTATAAGATGAATTCTTATTGGTCGAAACAGAACCGTTAAAGTTCACTGCCAACGACAATCCCTTAAGAATATCTGCGTCTATTTTAGCATTATAGTTGAAACGGTCACGACTCACATTGGAATAAAGGCCCTTGGTATTGGTATAACCGCCGGAGATGAAGTAGCGTATCGATTTCACACCTCCCGAGACAGACAGAGTGTAACGCTGTGAATGACCCCACTTGTCAAGGTAGTCGAGCATGTTCTCATTGCCATAAAGATTGGGATTCTTACCAATCTCATCAAGGTCATACTTTGTATAGGAGGAATTGTCCGATTGCTCGACACAACGGTTATAAAGCTGTGCGAACTGGTATGCATCAAGGAATTTCGGAAGATAGGTTGCTTCCTGGAAGTTAAACTGTCCGCGAAAGTTTATTCTCGCCTTACCACCCTCTTTACCGCGCTTTGTCTGCACGAGGATAACTCCATTTGCGGCACGCGCACCATACACAGCGGCAGCAGCGGCATCCTTCAATACGGAAATACTTTCGATATCATCGGGGTTGAGATCTGAAAGACGCATCTCTCCATCTGATGTGTTTGTTCCCAGACGAGGCACCCCATCGATTACAAGCAGTGGCTCACCATTGTTACCACGGATGGCAAGCGATGCCTCTTTAGCAGAAGAGGGGTCACCCGATGTATTCATCACGCCGAGACCCGGCATTGTGCCGGCAAGCGACTGGTCTACGTTCATCGCCGGTATTTTTGTCAGCTCCTCACCTGTGATCACCTCCACGGATGATGTCAGAGAACTTTTCTTTGCTGTGCCATAACCAATCACCACAATCTCGTCGATATCGTTGGCTGTAGGCTCAAGCTTTATAGACTGGAGCTTCTGACCGGGTAAAACATCGACATGCTGTGTGCGATAACCCACATATGAGATATCGAGCCGACTCTTTTTTGCAGGAACATTGAGTGAAAACTTACCGTCAAGGTCGGTCGACGTACCAACAGAGGTGCCACTAACCTTGACCGTGACTCCGATAAGGGGCTCGCCCTTTTCATCCACCACCATACCCGTAACGGGACCGGACTGCGCAAATGTTGCCACAGTCGCCAGGCAGAGAAATATAATTGACAGTATGTATCTCATCTAAATATGGTTAGTTCTAAATTTATCAATCTGTTTTATTATTTACCCTCAAGAGTGCGTTCTATCGCGAGAATCTGATAATCATAGAAATCGCGGGTTGCCGCATCGGCAGTGGCGGCACGACGGCTCTTATAGAGAGTAAGGGTCTTGCGAAGCAGTGAGGTCATCATCGGACGAAGCTCAGTTGCAGGCAGCGGCGTCTGATTGAGAAGCAAACGGAAGAAAGAGTGGTCTCCATCTTCGTGGGCTTTACAAGCAGAAAAGCTGCAAGGGAAGTCGGGAAGAGTGGAGAGTGCCATTGTCTCTGCAAACTCATCAACTACCGAAAGCGCTTCCTCATCGGCAAAACCACGTGACGATTTGGTCTCTTTTGGCTTAAGACCGGAATAAGTCGTCATCACGTCAATTGCCGACTGCTGCATATTGCGTTCTGTGGCATCAAGCTTCTTGTTCTTCTTGGTCGCGTCGAAGATACCATCGTAAGCTTCAGTGATATATTCGGGAAGAGTATAATTCACCTTGGGATCCAGCTCTCCACCCTCTTTGATACGCTGAAGATTGGTGGAGATCAGTAGGCATGCCACTATATTACGCTGCATTTTGTCGCGGAACTGATATGGCTCCTCGAATTTTGCAAGAAGTTTGGAAGGAACCATCCAGTCGCTTGTGCGCGCCTGGTTTAGCAACCATCTCATCGCCTCGCGTTGTTTTGCCTTGGGAATGAAATTGCGCTGCGCGCCATTGTCGTTGGCTCCCTGACGGATCTCCTTGAATTCAACTCCGCCTATATAAGGATACACATGACCGACATGACGAAGATACTGCTGACACATTGCTTTATATTTGTCGGCAAGCGGTTCAAAGTCTTCTCCGGGCTCAGCTGCCCAGTCTTCAAGATTTTTCATGATGATCTTGAGATTGGATATTGCCATGTCGCCGGCTTTGATATGATCATTGCCGAGATCCTCGGTCTGATCAGTAGGATCAACAAGACCAAGGAACTGCTGGGCTCCGAACTCATACATCGGATTTCCCGCTTTTTCTGCAATCCAGCGGTCGAGAGTCGGTTTCTCAGCTTCGGGAGTGTCAGCACCCGGAATCAGGCGATAACCCCAGTTGATTGCATAGATATCATACACACCTACAGGAGGAGGAGTGAGACGCACACCACGCTCCCAGTCTCCGGGCTGAGCCACAAAATTGTTGCGGGCATAGTCCATGATGGAAGGTGTAGTGCCATGCTTCTGTGTGAAAGCGGGGTCACGTAGGTTATCGAGAGTGAAAGAATAGGAGGCTCCCATGTTATGCATCAGACCGAGGCAGTGACCAATCTCGTGAGCTGCCACATAAGTAAGAGACTCATGCATCACGTTATCGTCAAACACCGGTTTGCGGACTCTGGGATCAACGGCACCGGTCTGGGTGAAACGCCAGTTGTGAACAAGCTTGAGGATGTTATGATACCATATCACGTCTGCACCAAGGATTTCACCGGTGCGGGGATCGGCATAAGAGGGTCCCATAGCGTTGGCTGTGGGTGTCACACAATAGCGGATGCAGGAATAACGGATATCATCCGGATCAAAATTCGGATCATCTTTAGGATAATCACGGGCTTCAATGGCATTCTTGAAACCGGCAGCCTCAAATGCCTTGTTCCAGTATTCGATACCCTCTTTCACAGCCGGACGCCATTTCTCAGGGAATGCGGAGTCCACGTAAAAGACAATTTTCTTTTTCGGCTCTACGAGCTTACCGGCGAAATATGCCTCCCTATCTTCGTCGCGGGGCTCAAGACGATGACGGTTGATGATCTCATAAGTCTTGGTACCGTCGAGTTTGGAAGAATAAAGATTCTTATACTCCGAAAAGAATCCTACCCTTTTGTCGTGAAGGCGCACAGGCATCGGATCGTCAGGAAGCTGAACAATATTGCGCGACATTGTGACGGTATAAGGATTCGCTGCAGTAGCGGTAGTGAACGCGAGACGACTCTTTATCTCTACATTCTGCGGGAAAGACTTTGCTGAGAGTATTCCCGAACCATCTGCATAATACGTTCCTTTGATGCCATCTCGTCCTCCGAGTAGCTTCGACAAAGGATTGGTTTCTTTAATCGGAGAAATAGCTTTCTCATTGCCGGCGAAGAAGGAGGTCACGTCGACAAATATCTTGCCGTTTCCTTTGTGATCTATCTTGAAGGATTTAAGTATGGGCTCGGAGAAGTTGAGATCAAAAGAAGCACGAATAGGATCATCATCCCTGACAACATTTGTAGATTGAGGAAGGGTGATGAAGAGATTGTTGTCATTTCTCGAAAAGCGGATAAGGCGAGATGATACAACCTGACCGGCAACCCAATCGTTGGTCTGCGACAGAGAGTTGACACGGTTCACGAGCATATACGTCTTACCCAAAATAGAATCAGGGATCTCAAAAAATAATTTACCTTTCTTGTCAATATATGTATTGAACATACCCTTTGCCACAGTAGCATCTTTCAGTTTCTTATGAAACTCGATACTATCTTTGGCAGCCGCTGAAAGTTCGGTTTTGGGAAGTTCCAGTTTCTTTTTCTTCTTGGCATAGGCAGGTTGTGCGGAGCAAAGTGCCCCGAGAGCCAAGGCAGCCACAATTGCGTAATTTGCAGATTTTAGAGTCATATACTGATAGGTTAGAAGGATTATGAATAAGGATGATTCAGATTCAATCAAGACCTGCCGCCGGGCATCCTATCCGGAATACATAATAACTTATGGCGGAGTTATTATGCTGAAGACTGTTTCAAGCACTTGCAACTCAACGACTATCTTATATCTCATTCGCAAAGATAACGAAAGGATTTCAAATATGATGCATATTTAAGCGCGAATTTTATGGTATTTAACCATTTTTGTTCTGTAGAACAGAATTTTTTATAAGTTTTTAGTTAAATCTTGTATATTTTTTCAATAAACAAATCCTTGCCCCTCCTCCATCAAAATCCACGTTTATCGGGCTGCGCCGATAAAGTAAGAAGTAAGAAGTAAGAAGTAAGAAGTAAGAAG
>DAWBVG010000172.1:0-4907 GCA_052279865.1 Muribaculaceae bacterium | reverse complement strand
GTACTGGTTTGTTATCTCGCTCATCATCACAATGTCGGTAGCCGCAGTATATCTCATGAAAACCACTCCTGAGTATACGCGCACGGCATCCCTACTGATAAAGAACGAAGACAAGAACGGAGGGTCGGGCACATCAATCGACATGTCCGAACTTGGTCTGGTGCAGAACAACACCAACCTTGAGAATGAGATACGCATTGTCAAATCTCCGGCATTGATGAAGGAGGTTGTGTCGCGCCTTGACCTCAATGACCACTACACAGTCAAGGAAGGTTTGAGAAATGTGATACTTTACAAGCACTCACCCGTATTGTTCGCAGAGAAAGATTCGGCAGGGAGCGCCACAGTATCTTTTGACTTTCTCCTTGGCGACAAAGAGAAAATCGACATTTCCGATGTCAGGCTGAATGATATTCCCGTGGATAAGACATTCACGGTAACCTTCGGTGACTCAATAAAAATAGGGAATACCTCACTTGCCGTAATAAAACCCGAATGGGATGCATCCGGGCTGCAGGGAAAGACGATACATTACGTCCATACGCCGGTAAAGGTTACTGCCAACGCCCTTTCAGAGCGTATCTCAGCAGTACTGAGCAACGATAAGTCATCAATCATAGACATCTCCATTACCCGTCCTTCCATCGATGAGGCTGATGACATACTTGAGACCCTGATCCAGGTCTACAATGAACGTTGGATCCGCGACAAGAACCAGATAGCGGTCTCGACATCGCGTTTCATCAGCGAGCGGCTCGGAGTGATCGAGAAGGAACTGGGAAATGTAGACTCCGACATATCATCCTACAAGTCCGAGCATCTTCTTCCCGATGTAGGGGCGGCGACAAGCATGTACATGGCTCAGTCATCGGAAGCCCAGGCTGCCATCGTAGACCTCAACAACCAGATATCCGTGGCAGAGATGGTGAGGAGCCAGCTCTCCGGCGATTCCTTCGACCAGCCGCTGCCAACCAACACAGGGATTGTAAACGCCGACATCGAGAATGCCATCGGGCAGTACAACAACATCGTCATCGAGCGCAACCGCCTCCTTGAATCCACAAGCGAGGTGAACCCGGTGGTCAAGGACCGCACGCAAGCCCTGAGGATACTGAAGGGAAACATCATGGCGTCAATCAACGCCTACATCGCCACACTCCGCGCCCAGATGTCGAACGCGCGGCGACAGGCAAACGTCACGACAAGCAAGATAGCAGCCAATCCCAATCAGGCTAAATACCTGCTGAGCGTGGAGCGTCAGCAGAAGGTAAAGGAATCACTTTACCTCTTCCTCCTTCAGAAACGCGAGGAGAACGAGCTGACCCAGGCATTCACCGCCTACAACACGAGCATGGTGGAGGAGCCCCACGGAAGCATGGCGCCGACCTTCCCCAAGAAACGCAATATCCTCATGATGGCTCTCCTTCTTGGTCTCGCGATTCCTCTTGCCATATTCATAATCCGCGAATCCCTCGACACCAAGATCCGCGGCAAGAAAGACCTGGCATCGCTCAAGATCCCTTATCTCGGCGAAATACCGTCGGTTGAAAAGAAGGCGCACGGCTTTGCAAGACTGAGGAAACAACAGCCGGCGGAACGCAAGATTGTTGTCGAAGCCCGCAGCAGGGACATGATAAACGAGGCGTTCCGTGTGCTTCGCACCAACCTCGAATACATGGGTGCGAACGCAGAAGACAAGAATTGCAAGGTAATTGCCGTGACATCTGCCAATCCCGGATCCGGAAAGACATTCATCTCCATCAACCTTGCAAAGGTCCTTGCCGTCAAGGGCAAGCGCGTGCTTGTTGTGGACCTTGACCTCCGCAAAGGTTCTCTTTCCAAAATGATCGGCAAACCCGAACATGGCATCACCGACTATCTTGTCGGGAAGGCGGACGAGAGCAACATCATTCTGCATAAGATAGATGAAACCGACACCCTCGATGCAATAGGCGTGGGCACGGTACCTCCCAACCCTGCCGAACTCCTCTCGAGCGAGAACCTTGACCGCCTCATCGAAAAATACCGGGAGGAATTCGACTTCATCATCCTTGACTGCCCGCCCGTTGAGATGGTGACCGACGCCAAGATAATCAACCGCGTGGCAGACACCACTCTCTTTGTGGTGCGCGCTGGTCTTTTGGAGAAGGACGAACTCCCCGGCATACAGGAATACTACGACCAGAACCGTTACCGCAACATGGCTATCCTCCTCAACGGCACCGACATCCATTCCGGCTACGGCTACCACCGCTACGGTTACCACTACGGCTACGGCAAAGGATACGGTTACGGATATGCAAACAATTGAATTCAATTATAATTACATAAACTTATACATAAAATGAAAATAGCTGTAGCTGGGACAGGTTATGTCGGTTTAAGCATTGCAACTTTGTTAGCTCAACACAACCAAGTGACAGCAGTTGATGTCATTCCTGATAAAGTTGAAAAAATCAACAAAAAGATTTCTCCCATACAAGATGAGTACATTGAGAGATACTTAACAGAAAAGCCATTGAGACTTACAGCCACACTCGATGGGGCTGCAGCTTATCAAGATGCAGACTTTGTGGTTATTGCTGCCCCTACGAACTATGACCCAATGAAGAACTATTTTGATACACACTGCATAGAGGATGTTATCGACTTGGTTTTGAAAGTTAATCCAGATGCAGTTATGATCATAAAGTCAACCATTCCTGTAGGTTACTGTCGAGGTTTATATGTGAAATATGCAGCCAAGGGCGTGAAAAAGTTCAACCTGCTTTTCTTCCCTGAATTCTTACGTGAGAGTAAAGCGTTGTATGACAATCTTTATCCATCTCGCATAATAGCGGGAATACCCAAAATTATCGAGCAACCACATTTTGCAGAAGAAAATAAAGCAATAACAGCTGTCACAGACATTGAACAACTTAATAACGCGGCTCATGCCTTTGTTGAGTTGTTGCAGCAAGGAGCTGTAAAATGCGACATTCCAGTATTGTACATGGGAATGAAGGAAGCGGAAGCCGTAAAATTGTTTGCCAACACCTATTTGGCACTCCGAGTAAGTTATTTCAATGAACTTGACACATATGCCGAAGTTAAGGGTCTTGACTCGCGGGCAATTATTGAGGGGGTGGGATTGGATCCGCGTATCGGCATACACTACAACAATCCGTCATTCGGTTACGGAGGGTATTGTCTGCCTAAAGACACAAAACAGTTGTTAGCAAACTATGCTGAAGTGCCGCAGAATATGATGACGGCTATAGTAGAATCAAACCGAACACGCAAAGACTTTATTGCCGACCAAATTTTAACTTTGGCAGGTTATTATACTGCCAACAGTCAATATAGTGCTAGGACAGAAAGACCTTGCATTGTAGGCGTATATCGTTTGACAATGAAATCAAACTCAGATAATTTCCGTCAGTCGTCTATCCAGGGTGTAATGAAACGTATCAAAGCGAAAGGAGCACAAGTAATTATTTACGAACCTACCCTTGAGGACGGCGCAACATTTTTTGGTAGTCTTATTGTAAATGATTTGACAAAATTCAAAGAATTATCTCGTGCTATTGTTGCTAATCGCTACGATTCGTGCCTTGACGATGTTTCTGACAAAGTCTATACCCGTGATATTTTTAGAAGAGACTGACATATGAAAAAAATATTGGTAACCGGAGCAGCCGGCTTCATAGGAGCAGCTGTTGTTCAACGGCTGCTTGCAGACAAATCTGAGGTAGAAATTGTTGGTCTGGATAATATTAATGATTATTATGATCCAATATTAAAATTTAGACGACTGGCAGAATGTGGGATTTCCATTACTGAATCAAGAGAACAATTCCCGTGGTACAAATTCTTTATTTCAAATAAATGGATAAATTATCGATTTATCCGAATGAACCTGGAGGATACAAATGCAATGACTATGCTATTTGCTAATGAGGAATTCGATATAGTAATAAATCTTGCAGCCCAAGCCGGTGTTAGATATTCAATACAGAATCCGCACGCATATATTGAAAGCAATATTGACGGTTTTATAAATATTCTTGAGGGTTGTCGCCATAATAATGTTAAACATCTTGTATATGCATCGTCTTCAAGTGTTTATGGACTTAATGGGAAAGTGCCATTTTCAGAACATGATGGAATATCACATCCGGTTTCTCTTTATGCTGCTACAAAGAAAAGCAATGAATTGATGGCTCATGCATATTCAAAGTTATATGCTCTTCCCACCACAGGACTGCGATTCTTTACTGTATATGGACCATGGGGTAGACCTGATATGTCTCCATTCCTATTCATAGATGCTATTTTGCACGATAGACCCATTAGTGTATTTAATAATGGGGACATGCTTAGAGATTTTACATATATAGATGATATCGTGGAAAGTGTTGTCCGCATTGCCAACATAATGCCGACTGAAAATAAGGAATGGAATGAACTTAATCCAGATCCCGCTACTTCACATGCTCCATATAGAGTATACAACATAGGAAATTCACAACCCACACGGCTGATGGACTATATCAATTGCATAGAACAAACCATTGGACGAGAAGCAAAAAAAGATTTACTTCCGATGCAACCAGGAGATGTCTATCAGACTTACGCAGATTCATCTGCTTTAGCTGAAGCAACCGGATTTAAACCCGATACTCCTCTTTCAATTGGCATCTCAAAAACTGTGGAATGGTTTAAACAATATTATCAACTATAATTTCATAATTATAGTTAAAAGATTGTGATTCTTATGAAAATTTTAGAGTATGTTGCCTATTTGCCACTTATAAATAAATATTTAAAAGCACCAATCGACATAAGACGACAGATAAATCAGGATGTAGCAAAGTATTTACGACAAGAGAAATATGGTGATGAGAATAAACTTCCATATTCTATAT
>DAWBVG010000171.1:0-4667 GCA_052279865.1 Muribaculaceae bacterium | reverse complement strand
TCTTAAACTTTAAGTTGAAGCTTGCGAAACTTAAATAATTAACATCATGAAGAATCATAAACTCCCGGTATCCCTGCTATTGCTCGGATTGGCTGCGTTTCCATCATCACATCTCTTTGCTGCTTCAACCTCAGGCAAAGGTGGAATTTCAGCGGAAATGATGAGCCGTCTTAAAAGCTCATATTCCAACGACGCTACAGCAAAAGCATTGAGAAACGCACTCGGCAATTCTGACATCGATAAGATTGCCTTAAATGCTGAAGCAGGAAATGCCTTCGACACCAATTTCTCCCATCGCGTCAAAAGCAAAGGTATCACAGATCAGAAATCATCCGGCCGCTGCTGGCTGTTTACCGGACTGAATGTGCTCCGCGGCCAGATGATGGCAAAACACGACCTTCCCAAACTTGAACTTTCACAGAACTATAATTTCTTTTTCGACCAACTTGAAAAAGCCAATCTTTTTCTCCAGGGAATGATAGATCATGCAGACCGTCCGATGGACGACAAGATGGTTGACTGGCTATTTGCCCATCCCCTCAGCGATGGCGGACAATACACTGGACTCTCCGATAATATCTTGAAATATGGAGTTGTGCCGGCAGAAGTGATGCGCGAGTCGTTCAGCAGCAACAACACATCCAAGATGAGCCGTCTTATATCACTCAAACTTCGTGAGGATGGTCTCGAACTTCGCAAAATGTATGCCGATAAAGCTAAACCAGCCGCCTTTGAAGCCCGCAAAGAGCAGATGCTTGGTGAAATCTACAGAATGCTGGCGCTGACCCTCGGAACTCCCCCGGCAGAATTCACCTGGACCCGCAAAGATTCAAAAGGGAATGTGGTTAGCACACGCAAATACACTCCTCTTGAATTCTACAAAGAATTCGCAGGCAATGATCTTAAGAATGACTACGTCATGCTGATGAATGATCCTACCCGCGAATACTATAAACTATATGAAATCGACTACGACCGTCATTCTTACGATGGAGAAAACTGGACTTATGTCAATCTTCCCGTTGAAGACATCAAGAAAATGGCGATAGAGTCGATAAAAGACAGCGCGATGATGTATTTCTCTTGCGACGTGGGTAAATTCTTTGATCGCGAACGAGGGGTGCTCGATCCTTCGAATTTCGATTACGAATCACTCATGGGCGTGAATTTCGGCATGAACAAAGCCGACCGCATCCGCACACACGCAAGTGCCTCCTCTCATGCCATGACCCTTGTGGCTGTAGACATCGATGCCGAAGGAAAGCCGACCAAATGGATGGTTGAAAACAGCTGGGGCAGCGGACCCAATGAGGGTCATCTGATTCTCACCGACAAATGGTTTGACGAATACATGTTCCGCCTCGTAGTCAACAAGAAATATATTCCTGCAGATGTTCTTGCGATTCTAAAACAGAAACCCACTCTCCTGCCGGCATGGGATCCGATGTTCCTGCCCGATGAATAACCGGACCTTATCCTACAAATAAAGAGCCGGGCAGCCTACGCATATTATATTCGGATGCCATGCTCTCACCATATGCTCCCGCCGAGCGCAGCGCTACAAGATCTCCGCGCCGCACGGCGGGAATCTTTTCATCCTTACCGAAAACGTCTGACGATTCGCAGACAGGTCCTACCACATCATAGATATCTGTCTCAGCCTCATCGCGTGGATCCACAACCTCTATTTTATGATGCGCTCCGTAAAGGGCAGGACGCAAAAGATCGTTCATACCCGCATCAAGAATAAGGAATTTTCTTCCTATTCCCTCCTTTACATACACCACACGTGAGATCAATGACCCGCATTGAGCCACAATCGCTCTGCCTAACTCACAGTGTATCTCCTGCCCGGGCTGCAGATGCATTCCGCTTATCAGAGTATCGAAATATCCCTTGAAATCAGGAATGGGATTCTCATCAGGGGTGTCATAATCTATCCCGAGACCTCCGCCGACATTCAAGATTTTAAATTCGATACCCTTCTCACGATATTTTTCAGTGATTTTATTAATCCTCTCACAGAGTAACGCGAAAGGTTCAGTTATGGTAATCTGCGAGCCTATGTGGAAATGCAAACCTGTAAGATCTATCCATTCCGATGCCAATGCCTTGTCAACAGCCTTGTCAAGACACCGCATGTCTATACCGAATTTGTTTTCCTCAAGACCTGTAGTGATATATTCATGAGTGTGAGCATCTATATTTGGATTCACCCTTAATGCCACAGGCACTTTTCTTTGCGCTTTCTCCCCAAGTTCAGCGATCACTTCCAGTTCTTCGATCGATTCGACATTGAAGCAACCTATCCCCTTCTCTATTCCAAACAGGATTTCTTCGTCTGTCTTACCGACACCGGCATAGAATATTGAGGCATTGTCGAAACCGGCATTCAGGGCAGCGGCAATCTCACCGCCACTCACACAGTCAGCTCCAAAACCGGCTTGAGCAATCACCTTAAGAATCTCAGGATTTCCATTGGCTTTTACGGCATAGTGCACGTGCACATCGCTTCCGGCGATACATTTTTTTATCTCTTCAAGTGTGGAGCGCAACAGCTCCATATCATAATAGTAAAAAGGAGTACGTACTCCCTCCATACAAGGTAATTTGAATATCATCTTGGACTGTTTATTTATGCAAAGATCTCGGCTGAGAGCGCACGCAATGCGCGGGTCTTGTCTTCCGCCTTGATCAGGAATGAAATATTATAATTACTTCCGCCATAGGAAATCATCCTCACAGGTATATCGCGCAACGCATCCAGAGCCTTTGCCTCGAATCCTCTGTTTTGCCATTCGAGGTCTCCAACCACGCATATTATGGTCATATTGCGGTCAATGGTGACAGTGCCAAAACGATGAAGCTCTTCAACTATACGGTCAAGATTCCTTTCATTATCTACGGTCACGGAGACTCCGACCTCGGAAGTGGTGATCATATCTATGGCAGTCTCATATTTTTCAAAAATCTCAAACACCTTTTTCAAGAAACCATATGCGAGCAGCATTCTTCCCGATTTTATCTTTATTGCCGTGATATTGTCTTTCGCCGCCACAGCCTTGATGCAGGCTGAACGCAGATTATTGTCAATAAGCGTACCGGGAGCATCCGGTTCCATAGTGTTCAACAATCGCACGGGAATATTGTTGATTTTAGCCGGGAGTATACATGTCGGATGAAGAATCTTGGCACCGAAATATGCCAACTCCGCAGCCTCCTCAAAATGCAGATTTCTTACGGGCTTCGTACCCTCCACAAAACGAGGATCATTGTTGTGCATACCATCGATGTCGGTCCATATCTCTATTTCCTCAGCCATGATGGCAGCTCCTATAAGCGAGGCTGTGTAATCACTTCCTCCGCGCTCAAGATTATGAATATTTCCCTCATGATCAAGACATATGAATCCTTGAGTTATATACAAATCAGCTTCGGGACTCTCTTCAAGCAATTGATTCAGATGTTTGGATATATAAGGAAGATCCGGCTCCCCATGCTCATCCGTGCGCATGAAGTCGAGTGCTGGCAACAATACGGAATTCACGCCGCATTCATGAAGATAGGCATGCATAAGATTTGTTGAGATCATTTCCCCTCTCGCCACAATCTGCTTTTCGAGCAATGGAGATTCAGGCGACGAGATAGTGTGGCGGATATCATTGAAAAAGTCTGCAACAATCGTGCGTGTCCGTTCACGCGCCTCCTGTGTGGACAGCAACTCTTCAATCACTCCGCTGTATCTCTCTTCAAGCGATGATATAAGCTTGCATGCAAGTTGCGGGTCATCAGCTTTCACAGCCTCTGATATCTCTATCAGAGAATTGGTTGTGCCGCTCATCGCAGACAATACAATCATGTTTTTACCCTTACCGCTTATCAGCGATGCAACATTCTTAATTCTTTGCGGAGAACCGACAGAGGTTCCTCCGAACTTCATAACTTTCATGCAATATGTTTTAAGAAGCTTTTAAAATAAACCTGTAGAAGAAGTGCAAAATTAATATTTATAGTTTAAATACACAACATCAGCACTATATATTCAGATTATTTCGCATCAAAATAAGTAAAAATGGTAAAAATCAACCATTACTCACCCAATATTTGTTATAATTCAAAAAGAAATATGATATGACAAGTACTCCTACTAATTCTCCTACTTCCACTTCGGCACAACCGTCCTCACGACCGACTGATTCAAATATATATCCTAACGGGAAGCATTACTACATCTTTTTAGTGGCATACCTCGTAGGGTTGAGTGCCTTCGGTTCATTCGTCAACGACATGTATCTTCCAACACTGCCGGAAATGACACGATATTTCGACTGCTCGGTTTCCGTGGTGCAGCTCGGACTCACAATGGGAATGATAGGTCTCGGAATAGGACAGCTGATAATGGGTCCGGTAAGCGATAAATATGGACGCAAACCGGTACTGATCATCACATTGTCAATTTTTATAATAGCTGCAATCGTCAGCGTCTTCTCCCCCACAATACATTTCTTTCTCGGTTGTCGTCTTGTGCAGGGCATTGGTGCATCGGGAGGTTATTTTCTCTCTCGAACTATTCCTGCCGACATTTATAGCGGACGTCCTTTGGCAAAAATGATGGCATTGATCGGAGCTATCAATGGATTTGCGCCGGCATCGGCTCCTGTCCTCGG
>DAWBVG010000170.1:0-3058 GCA_052279865.1 Muribaculaceae bacterium | reverse complement strand
CACTCATTCCGACCGCTTAATTCGGTCGGAATGAGCTTATAGATTTATTATGCGGGTAAAATCCGCATCCCCTTAGTTTTTGTCTGAATAATACCCATACACTCCGTATGCCTTCGATTTGCTGCCACGCTCTATACCGTTAAGCACTATGCACATCTGCTTGAAGCGTTTGTTGCGGTAAATGGCATCGATGTCAGCCACTGCTTTACGATCAAGCAGACCGGCGCGAACCACAAAAATTGTGCGGTCAACATATTTTTCAACGATCTGCGTGTCAACAACCACATCTGTCGGCGGACAATCAATGAAAATATAGTCATAGTCCTTGCGCGCTTCAGCCACAAACTCTCCAAGACGACCGTTATCAAGCAACTCAGAGGGGTTAGGAGGTCTATGTCCGATAGGCATGACAAACATCCCTTCATGGCTTGTAACCGGAACAACCAGACTGCGCCAGTCATTGGTATTGCCGGTAAGATAACTGCTGATACCTTTGGAAGGCATATTGACAAATTGTGATACTGATCCGTGACGGAGGTCGCCGTCAACAACCAATACCTTCTTTCCTTTCAACGCAAAGGAAGATGCAAGGTTGAATGATATGAATGATTTTCCGGATCCTGGATTGAATGAAGTAATCATAATCACGTTGCATGACCCCTGATCGCGAATCATGAAATCCAGGTTACCTCTCACGATACGGAAGGATTCGCTGACAACATCTCGGCTACCGTCCTTAACAGCAACAAGCACCTTCTCAAGCTCTCTCGAACTTTTCTTCTTCGGGAATGTCTTGCGCACCACATCCATAAGTGATTTCTTTCCAACAAACGGAATCTCTCCTGCAAACGGTGTTGACATCTTATCAAGATCCTTGCGGTTACGCACCTTGGTATTCGTTGCCTCTGAGATATACAGGGCTACACCCGGCACACAAAGACCCAATAAGAAACATACCATGAGAATCATGCTCTTCTTCGGAGCCACCGGCTGAAGTGATCCGGTAGGAGGAGTGATGATACGCGTATTGTCGGCTGTAAACTTTTGGGTAAGCTCGTTTTCCTCGCGTTTCTGCAAGAGATACAGATACAGAGATTCCTTCACTTTCTGCTGACGCTCCACACTGAGAAGATATTTTGCCTGTGTGGGACCAGATGCCAACTGTCCCTCTGCAGCGCCCTTCGCGCCTTCCATATTCTTAAGACTCTTGTTAAGCGCCACAATTTGACCATTGATGGCATTCACGATAGCCTCACGAAGACCCTTGATCTGACCGTCATAATCCACAACAAGAGGGTTCGTATCGGAAGAGCTTGCAGCCAGAGTGTTGCGGGTGAGCAAGAGATTGTTGTAATTGTTTATCTGAGCTTCCAGAGTGGGAGAGCCGATACCGGTGTTCACAGGAATCACGCTCTTTGCATTGCTTGGATTGTTAAGGTAATCGCGCAGATAAATCGACATCGACATCTGGTTGGTCACCTCAAGCATCTTGTTTGACATCTCAACAGACTGTTTCATCTGTGTCTTGGCTGCCTCTTCAAGATCCGGCACACGGTGGTCACGCTTGAAATCGAATATCTCGTTATCCACAGTGCCAAGTTCTCCTTCTATAAGACGCAAACGTTCGTCAATGAAGTTTGAAGTTGCAACAGCAACTTTATTCTTATCATGAACCCAGTTCTCGTTGTAAACATCCACAATAGCATTCAGCACATCTACCGCACGCTGGGCAGAAACATCCTTCATGCTCAAATCAATAACATCAGCATCCTTATCAGCGAGATCGCCTTTAACCATAGCGCTGTAAAGCTCTACACAATTCTGCATCCCCGTGCGGCTGACGTAGATTTCGGATACTTTCTTTGCCTTCTTCCCCTTCGGTGGAATGTAGCTACCATTCGGACTAATCGTCACAAGTCCGACAGGAGTCTTAATCGGCTCAAAACCGAGCTTGGCGTTAACTTCTTTCTCTATCTTCTCTTTTCCATCCGGGGTGGCGATATAGAATTTACTAAGCTTCACTAATCCGTTTTCACCCAATTCAACACTGAATCCAGCCGATTGCTGCTCCTCAAGGTCATGAAATTTAACATTAACCGGAAGTGTCGTACCGTAAAGTGTGGTTTTATGAAACTTGCCGGGAGAATTATAATTCACATCAAGACCCAGACGCTGAATCACCTCATAAATCACCGCCGGAGAAGTAAGTGATATGAGCTCATTGTTGACATTTGTATTCGATGCCACAAGCCCCATTGACGAGAATGCATTACTGATGTCACCTACACCGCCGCCGCCATCCTGATCCTTGATCAATACAGCCATACTACGTGAATAAACCGGCTGCTGACGGAGAATGTAAAACACGCCTATGCAGCAGAAAATCACCACAGAAGCCATAAACCATTGCCACTTGGCGAGGCAGTGTGTCAGAAAGTCTTTTAAAGAGAACACCTCTTCCTCTTCAGGAACTTGCGCTCTGATTATATTTTCTTCCATTTCCCTTTTCGTATTATTTATTGATGAACACCGCGATGGTGGTTACAACTGAAGTAAGCAACGATGCCACCGATACCCAGAAGCTTACGCTGAGCGCATTGTTACCGTTGACTGTACTTGAACGTTTTCTCTGCTTATTGGGCTCAACATACACCACATCATCCTGCTGCAGATAGAAAGCCGGATTCTTCATCAGAGATGCAGCGTCTGTAAGATCAAGCACATATGTGTTTACCTGCCCGTTCTCACTACGCACTACACGCACATTCTGACGCTGTCCGTTGATAGTAAGGTCGCCAGCAAGAGTAAGAGCCTCAAGAATATTCAGTTGGTCGCGGTTAAGATCATAACGACCAGGACGATTCACTTCTCCCATGACACTGATGCCTGAACTCAGGAATTCCACCACTACCGTAGGATCTTTCACAAGTTCGCGCCCCATAAGCTCACCCTTAATGTATCCCGCCAGCTCCGCGCGTGTCATGCCGGCAACTTTGATATATCCCAACACAGGAAAATCAATTTCGCCGTCAGGTGTCACGGTGTACGATGCCACACT
>DAWBVG010000169.1:0-2107 GCA_052279865.1 Muribaculaceae bacterium | reverse complement strand
GTATGGCAGCCCATCGATAATTATAATTTAGATATACAAATGCAGAAATATAATATTGCAGTTGCCGGCACCGGTTATGTCGGACTGAGCATAGCGACTCTGCTGTCGCAGCATAATCATGTGACGGCAGTGGATGTGATTCCTGAAAAAGTGGAAAAAATCAACAACCGGGTCTCTCCAATTCAAGACGATTATATTGAAAAATATCTTGCCGAGAAGGAGCTTGATCTGACCGCCACGCTTGATGGGGCAGCAGCTTATCGTGATGCCGATTTTGTTGTGATCGCTGCTCCGACAAATTATGATCCACATACCAACTATTTCGACACTCATCATATCGAGGATGTGATTGATCTGGTGCTTTCGGTTAATCCGGATGCTGTGATGGTGATAAAGTCTACGATCCCGGTGGGTTATTGTCGCTCGCTTTATGTGAAATATGCAGCCAAAGGGGTGAAGAAATTCAATCTTCTTTTCTTTCCTGAGTTCCTTCGTGAATCGAAGGCTCTCTACGACAACCTCTATCCATCAAGAATTATTGCCGGCATTCCCAAACTCATCGAAGACAAACGTTTCGTTGAAGAGAATGTAGCGATTGAAGCTGTTGCCAATATCCCCGCTCTTGAGGAAGCAGCACGCATATTTGCTTCACTTCTGCAGCAGGGAGCTCTCAAACCTGATATCGACACTCTTTATATGGGTCTGAAAGAGGCTGAGGCTGTGAAACTTTTCGCCAATACCTATCTGGCATTGCGCGTGAGCTATTTCAATGAACTTGACACCTATGCCGAAGTAAAAGGTCTCGATTCCCAGGCTATCATAAGAGGCGTAGGGCTGGATCCGCGCATCGGTTCTCATTATAACAACCCATCTTTCGGTTATGGTGGCTACTGTCTCCCCAAAGACACCAAACAGCTCCTTGCGAACTATGCGGAGGTGCCTCAGAACATGATGACGGCGATTGTGGAGAGTAATCGTACCCGTAAGGATTTCATCGCCGATCAGGTGCTCCGCATGGCAGGATATTATGATTATACAACCTCCAATACATATGGCATGGCTCCGGAGAAACCGTGTGTGATAGGGGTGTATCGTCTCACGATGAAATCCAATTCCGATAACTTCCGTCAGTCTTCGATTCAGGGAGTGATGAAGCGTATCAAGGCAAAGGGAGCAACAGTGATTATTTATGAGCCCACTCTCGAAGACGGCACAACATTTTTCGGAAGTCTTGTGGTGAATGATCTTGACAAATTCAAGGAGATGTCTCAGTCTATACTTGCCAACCGATATGATGCCTGTCTTGACGATGTGGCGGAAAAGGTTTATACCCGCGATATTTTCAGAAGAGATTAATAACTTTGGATGATAATTACAACGAAATAAAGCCGCCTAAAGGGCGGCTTTATTTCGTTGTGAAGTGATGTGTCAGAATCGGACTTCATGGTTGAGCTTCCTTAGTTTGGCTGCCAATGCAATCCTGTAGCATCCGAAGGTTATGAAAGAGATGCCGATATATAACCATACGGCAACGCCTCCTACGATAGGACCGGCAAGGAAAATAACAGAAAACGCCAAAGTGATCAGAAGCAGGGCGAGCAGCCAGCCTATCATGCCTGAAGAGTAGGTGTAAAGCATGCATGATTCACAAATGGCATTGATCGTGATGAAAATGAGATAGACGCCAATTGTGTAGATGAATGTTACAATCAACATGCTTTCAGGCAAAGTGTATAGCCATATGCCCACAATGATCTCGATCAAGCCGAGAGCAAGCGACCATCCCCATCCGGGCATTACCTGCGAGTTGGCAATGGCAAAAGCGATGTTGACTACACCTGCCGCGATTACTACCGCTGCGAAAACATAAGCGAGCACGGGCAGTGATGAATCAGGGCTGCAAAGGCACCAGATTCCGATTGCGATTGAGAGGAGCCCTGTGATCAAGGGCATCCACCAGTAGCGGGTGATTCCTCCTTTGAATGTGAATTTTTCCATATGTTTTTGTGTTTAAAAATGGGGCTAAATGGGGTGTTATGGGGAGAGATGGGGGTGTGAGGAGAAAAGGGGCTGAATGGGGCTTTATGGGGATGGGGGATCGGGCTCT
>DAWBVG010000168.1:0-2447 GCA_052279865.1 Muribaculaceae bacterium | reverse complement strand
TTTCAGTGGCCGTTGTTCGAGTTTGGGGTTGTCTTTTGTTTTATTTTGCAGCTTTGCCATATTTTTAATACCTTTGTACTATTAACACCGTAAAGACACATATAATTCTGATATCAAGGTGTACTAAATTACCTATTTGAGAATAAAATTATGAAAAAAGAAATCAAATCTGTGAATGCTCCCGGAGCAATCGGTCCTTACAGCCAGGCTGTGCAGGCAGGTAACCTTATCTTCGTTTCCGGTCAGCTCCCCATCAACGCCGCCACCGGCGAAATGCCTTCCGATATCAAGGCGCAGACTCGCGAATCAATCGCCAATATCAAGGCAATCCTCGCTGAGGCAGGCGCTACTCTCGACAATGTTGTAAAGACCACCGTCTTCCTCGCCGATATGGAATATTTCGCTCCGATGAATGAGGTATATGCAGAGGAGTTCAAGGCAGTTTATCCTGCACGTTGCGCATTTGCCGTGAAGGAGCTTCCCAAGAAAGCTCTTGTTGAGATCGAAGTTATCGCCGCATTATGATCCTACTGCAGATCGAGCAACTGACAAAATCGTTTGGCGACCGCATCCTCTTTGAGGATGTGTCGCTGGGCGTGTTCCAGGGAGATAAGATCGGGATTGTGGCGCAAAACGGTGCCGGGAAAACCACTTTCCTTAACATCCTCGCCGGACGCGAGGATTATGATTCGGGGAAGGTGACGTTCCGCAATGGCATCCGTGTCGGATATCTCGAGCAGCTGCCTCCGATGGATCCAGCCATGACTGCCCTCGAATATGCCTCTCTTGATATCAAGGATAATGAAGAGGGAAATGGTGTGGACCTTGCGCGTCAGATGCTCACGCAGTTTAAAATCACAGATTTTGTTACTCCTTTAGGTAAGATGTCCGGAGGACAGACAAAGCGTGTGGCTCTCGCCCGCGTGTTGCTATCCGCACCTGACATGCTTATACTCGACGAGCCTACCAACCACCTTGATATCGACATGATAGAATGGCTCGAAGGGTATCTTGCCAAACAAAAGGTGACACTCTTGATGGTCACTCATGACCGTTATTTCCTCGATAAGGTTTGCAATAAGATTATCGAGATTGATCGCCGTCAGGTTTATGCCTACGACGGTAATTATGACTATTACTTACGGAAACGTGACGAGCGTCACGAAAATCTCTCCGCCGAACTGGCGAAAGTGAAGAACCTCCTGCGCACTGAGCTTGAATGGATGCGCCGCCAGCCGCAGGCTCGTGGTTCGAAAGCGAAATACCGTATCGACAATTTCCACGAACTGGAGAAGAAAAGCCGCTTAAACCTCACCGAACGCAATGTCTCCCTCAATGTTAAATCTACATATATCGGTTCGAAAATTTTCGAGGCGCATAATGTGGCTAAGGCGTTTGGCGACAAACGAATTCTCAATGGATGGAGCTATACCTTCGCGCGCTATGAGAAGGTGGGTATTGTCGGAGATAATGGCGCCGGTAAAAGTACTTTCATCAAGCTGTTGTTGGGATTAATGCAGCCCGACAGTGGTTCTTTTGATATTGGCGAGACCGTTCGTTGGGGATATTACAGTCAGGAGGGGATGACCGATTTTGATGAGAAGAAAAAGGTCATAGACGCCGTGCGTGAGATTGCGGAAGATGTGCGTATTGATGACAAGACCAGACTTTCCGCATCGCAATTCCTATCCCATTTCCTCTTTACCCCCGAAACGCAGCAGAAATATATCTATAAGCTCAGTGGGGGAGAGCGTCGTCGCCTCTATCTTGCTACTGTATTGATGCGCAATCCCAACTTCCTCATTCTCGATGAGCCGACGAATGATCTCGACATCATGACTCTCGCAGTGTTGGAAGATTACCTTGTAAATTTCAAAGGATGCGTGATTGTAGTGAGTCATGATCGCTTCTTCCTTGACCGCATCGTCGATCATCTGTTTGTATTCAAAGGTGATGGCGAAGTGCGTGATTTCCCCGGAGATTACTCCACATATCGCCACTGCGTGGCTGAAGAAGAGCGAGAAGAACGCGAGCTCAAAGCTCTTGAGAAAGAGCAGGCGCGCATAGCCGCGCAGAAAAGCTCCGGTGCCGGAGCCGAAGTTTCCACCTCCAAGAATTCATGGCGTCCACGTGACGAGAAACGCAAGCTCACATTTCAGGAGACACGCGAGATGGAAGCCCTCGAGAAAGAGGCCGAAGACCTCACCGCAGAGCGCGCCACGCTCGAAGCCTCCCTCAGCAGCGGCACGCTCAGCGCTGATGAGATCGCTGCTGCCGGTGCCCGTCACGGCGAGCTCATCGCTCGTCTTGACGGCGCCGAGCTCCGCCTCCTCGAGCTGATGGAACTCGCAGAGTAATTAATGGTTAATAATTAATAATTAATAATTTCTGACAGCGGAACAGACCTACACCCTTTGAATCGCAGCTGCTTGTGGGTGCCGGGCTCC
>DAWBVG010000167.1:0-7367 GCA_052279865.1 Muribaculaceae bacterium | reverse complement strand
TAATTGTTAGGCTTTAGGTTTTAGGCATTAGGCATTAGAGCTTTCGCAACAAATTTCTAAAACCTAAAGCCTAAAACAACCATTAATTATTAATTATTAACCATTAATTATTTGTCTCGCGATCTGATCAGTAGATATGTATGGATTGTCGATACCCTCAACCGCTACGGTAAGCTTACGCGTGAGGATATCGACCGTCTCTGGTTGCGCTCGCATCTCAGCGACGGCAACCCTATCCCGCAGCGTACTTTCTTCCACTACCGCCGCGCGATAGAGGAGAATTTCCATATCGACATATTATGTAACCGCAATGGCGAATATTACATAGATCACGGCGATGACGACCGCAACCGTCTACTCACAAACTGGCTTCTCGATTCGTATGCCGTAAACAACGCCATGAAGGAGAGTCACGCCGCCTCGGATCGCGTACTGGTCGAGGATGTGCCATCCGCAAGGGAGTTTCTTCCGATTGTGCTTGAGGCGATTGGAGCGTCGGAGAAAATACGCTTCACCTATGCGGGGTTCAACCGCTCCCGCGCGGAGACAGACATCATGTTTCATCCCTATTTCGTGAAACGATACAAACAGCGATGGTATATGGTCGGTCTACGCGAGAAGACAGCCGACATACGCACATACGCCCTCGACCGCGTGAAGGAGATGAAACTCGTGAGCAGCAATTTCACTATGCCGGAAGATCTCGATCCGGCACAGTTTTTCGACAATATCGTCGGCATCACCCTCACAAAAGCCCCGGTAAGGATTGTGAAAATACGCACAACCCCTCAACAGGCGAAATATTTCCGGGCTCTGCCGCTGCATCATTCGCAGCAGGAGGAGCTCCACGACCAATATTCCATATTCACATATCGCCTCAAGCTCAACTACGAGTTAGTGCACGAACTTCTCAGCTATGGCGCGGGAGTGACAGTGCTCGCACCTAAAGAGCTTCAGGTGATGATCACAGAGGAGTTGCGGCGTTCCCTCTCCCAATACGAAGAAATTACACAGATATGACTCAGGAATTGATCAGATCGCATATAATACCGGTCTCAGCTACCGTGAAAAGCGCCCTCGATGTACTCGACACTCTGTCGGGACGCATAATGCTGCTTTTTGCCGTAGATGAAGAGAACCGTCTTCAAGGCACTGTCAGCGGCGGCGATATCCGCCGTGCGCTACTTCGCGGCGTGGCGCTTGCAGCGCCCGTGTCGCAAGCCATGAACACTCGCTTCACTGCCGTAGAGAGCGGTGAAGACCCGGCAAAGAAAGTTGCCGAAGGGAAAAGGCGCCATCTGCACCTGATTCCTGTCACCCAAAACGGGGTGATAACAGACATCCTCAACCTCGACCGCATCAAGGCGCTTCTTCCTATCGATGTGGTTATGATGGCTGGCGGCAGAGGCGAAAGGCTTCGTCCCCTGACATTCAAGACTCCAAAACCGCTGCTTGAGGTAGGAGGAAAACCGATTATCGACCGCAATGTCGAAACTCTGGAAGATTATGGCATCAGTAGTATCTTCGTTACAGTAAACTATCTGCATGAGAAGATTGAGGAGCATTTCCAAAGGCGCAATACCGAACTGCAGGGACCACATGCGGAAGTTAAATGTGTGCTCGAACCCAAACGTCTCGGCACTCTCGGCAGTCTGTCGCTCGTGGAGGGTCTGCATCACGACAATGTGCTGGTAATGAACTCCGACCTACTCACCTCAATAGATTTCGACAAGATGTGGCATCACCACACGGAATCGGGAGCGGATCTGACCATGGGAGCGGTGCCATATTCCATATCCGTACCCTTTGCCATAATGCGCACGGAAGGCACTAAAGTGACAGGTTTGGAAGAGAAACCGACATACAACTATTTTGCCAACGGCGGCGTTTATATGATGCGAAGGGAGCTGCTCGACCGCATTCCCAAAGGGGAATACCTTGACGCGCCGGATTTCATCAAATCCTTGATCACCGATGGCTTTCGCGTAGAATATTTTCCCATCGAAGGTCGCTGGATCGACATCGGCTCCCCCGATGACTACCGCGCCGCCAACAAGCTCCTCTCATGTTAGGCGTTAGGCGTTAGGCGTTAGGCTTTTTGCAACAAATTCTAAAGCCTAAAACCTAAAAACCTAAAGCCTTCAATTAAACATTTCACATTAAACATTAAACATTAATAAAGGGGTGGCTGATTCAAACTTCATAGATTACGTAAAGATCCTTTGCCGCAGCGGTAAAGGAGGCGCAGGCTCTCGCCATTTCCATAGAGCGAAATATATACCGAAAGGCGGTCCTGACGGAGGCGACGGTGGTCGCGGAGGTCACATCATCCTTAAGGGCAACCGACATATGTGGACACTGCTTCCGCTGCGCTATCGTCGTCATGTCTTCGCCACAAACGGTCAAAGCGGCGGTGAAAACCGCTCCACAGGCAAGGATGGTGAAGACCAGATAATCGAAGTGCCCATCGGCACCACGGTCTTTGATGCCGACAGCGGTGATTTCCTTTGCGAAGTTACTGAAGATGGTGAAGAGATCAAGCTTCTCCGAGGCGGGAAAGGAGGTCTGGGCAACTGGCATTTTGCCACCGCCACCAACCGCGCTCCAAGATATGCGCAACCCGGACAGCCGGCGATCGAGAAGGCTGTAGTGTTGGAGCTGAAGCTTCTCGGCGACGTAGGACTCGTAGGTTTTCCTAATGCCGGAAAATCAACGCTGCTCTCGGCAATATCGGCTGCCAAACCGAAAATCGCCGATTACCCCTTCACCACCATGGAACCGAGCCTTGGAATCGTGGACTATCGCGGCGACAAATCGTTTGTGATGGCGGACATCCCGGGAATCATTGAGGGTGCCAGCGAGGGTAAAGGACTCGGACTCCGTTTCCTGCGACATATAGAAAGAAATGCCGTGTTGCTGTTTATGGTGCCTGCCGATTCCGATGACATCCGCAAGGACTACGAAATCCTGCTAAACGAGCTCAAGGAATTCAATCCGGAACTTGCCGACAAGAGTCGCGTACTGGCGATATCCAAATCAGACATGCTTGATGATGAATTGCGCGAGGAACTTGCCAAAGAGCTCCCGGAAGGGGTGCCGGCAGTATTTATCTCCGCAGTGACGGGACAAGGACTCACCGAGCTGAAGGATCTTCTCTGGCGTGAGATCAATTCAGAGGATAATAAGAATAATTTCACTATCACCCACCGCAAACTCGACACCCGTCATCGCGTGCAGGAGGAGGATGATTTCATTTTCGAACAGGAAGAGCCTGAAGAGGATGATTTCTCCGACATGACGGATGAAGACTGGAACGAAGAATTCTGGGATGAGGAATCAACTGTGAATCCGGAATAAGCAAGCCTACGCCCATAAAATGGAATTACTTAAAATCGATCTAACCGGAATCGTGCGTTCCCGCGTCGGCGGCTTGAAAGGGAAACTAATCCCAGGCTTTATGCTCAAGGGGCTGGAACGGCTCATACATCAGGATGAACTCAATGAAGCTTTGGAGGTGACGTATCCCAAGGAGGGTACGGATTTTGCCGAAGCCATCTATAAGCATTTCAATGTCACGTTGCGCGTAGAAGGAATGGAGAACATTCCGGCGGAAGGGCGTTTCATTTTCGCCTCGAATCATCCCCTCGGAGGACTTGACGGCATCGGACTTATCGCCATTCTCGGCAGGAAATATGGCGACAAGGGAATTCGTTTTCTCGTGAACGACATGCTCATGAACGTGGAGCCGCTGCGTCCCGTCTTTCTGCCGATCAACAAATATGGCTCTCAGGGACGCGAGGCAGCCCGCGCCATCAATGACGCATACGTCTCCGACACACAGATAATCATCTTTCCCGCCGGACTTTGCTCACGTCTCGGCGATGACGGTGTAATCCGCGATCTGAAATGGAACAAGTCATTCATCGCCAAAGCCATCGAATATAAGCGCGACATCATCCCCGTGCATTTCATAGGAGAAAACTCCCCGAATTTCTACAAGACAGCGCGACGCCGCAAGAAACTCGGGTTGAAAATCAACATTGAGCAGGCATTGCTTCCCGGTGAGCTCTGCAAAGCCCGCGGCAAAGAATTCCGCGTAATCTTCGGCACCCCCATCCCCTGGCAATCACTCATCTTCGTCGGCAAATCCCAGACCGCCCTCGCCGACGACATCAAATCCACCGTCTACTCCCTCTCCGATACAAACTTTTGAGTAAATAAGTGGGCATGACTCGAATATCTTATCCGCGTAATACTTCTACAAAATTAAAACGCGAAGGCGCGAAGGATAAGAGCATTCGAGACAATTGTTTAGAATGTTTTGACACAACAATTTAAACACAGAGAAACAGAGGGACAGAGGTTTTAATCAATGGTCAATGTGAAATGTTGAATGTATAATTGGAAGGCACGGAGGCATCTGGCGATGCTGACAGAGGCACAAAGTTAGAGTGCCACATATCATCAGACTATTGCGAACTAATCATTTCATATTTCACATTTCACATTTTCGAATCAATCTCTGTGCCTCCGTCAGGTCGTTTACGACCCTCTGTGCCTGAAAATTTCTACATTACACATTCAACATTTCACATTACTTAGAACCTCTGTTCCTCTGTTCCTCTGTGTTATTATTTTCGTGGCATTTATCCAACTTAAATTCATTAGGCAACGTGTATCACCGGATGGCTTGGCGACTTGGCAGGAGCCATGCGACCTTCCGTAATTTGAATCAAAACTTCGCGACTTTGCGTCTAATAATATGTTGATTCGGTTTGTTGAGGCGCGCCAATTATTACTTCTTACTTGATTAAGCTCTGTTCGGTAAATCGGAAGTTAGAGTTCTGATTTGAACATGGAACACGAAACTGAACACCACAGTAAATTAATTATATGCGCCATATGGCATAGAGGAAACAGACGGCGGTCAAACCCATTGCAAAGCTGATAAGCAATAGTTTATAGCATTTTTGGCGAATGCAGAAATATGCCATGGCTACATAATATGCCACTACTGATAAAATACCGGTCCATAAACGCCATGAGGCTATGTGTCTTGTAACAATCGTTATAAGACACACAACCATTAAAGGGAGCAACAATAAACTCAGCTGTCCTGTTGACGGGTTACTGATTTTTTTAATCATACTGTCATTAAATTAATGCCATCTTCCCTTACATGCTTCATAGCTCATCAGTGAGTACTCCACATGCAACATGTAGAGTTGTGTCTGTGTAACATTTAATTTATTAACATAGTTCAATATATCTTTATTGGGAATGCACATCCGTTAGATCTCTTCTATATGCACACAGAATATTCCACAAAGTTTTTTCGATAAAAAAATTGGAAAGTATGAAGTAATTATCGATGAAAATAATTAATTTTGCATCCCGTACTAATACATATTAGACGTGGAAACAAAATATATTTTCGTCACAGGCGGTGTTGTGTCTTCATTAGGTAAAGGCATTATCTCATCATCTCTTGCCCGCCTTCTCCTCTCTCGAGGATACTCTGTTACTATCCAGAAGTTCGATCCCTACATCAACATTGACCCCGGCACGCTCAACCCTTATGAACATGGGGAATGCTATGTCACGATTGACGGTCATGAAGCGGATCTTGATCTCGGTCATTACGAACGTTTCACAAACATTCAGACCACCCGCGCCAACAATGTTACAACCGGCAGAATCTATCAGTCGGTCATTGACAAGGAACGCCGCGGCGATTATCTCGGAAAGACCGTGCAGATCATTCCTCATATCACAGACGAAATCAAACGAAACGTCAAAAGCCTCGGCAATACGGGTAAATTCGATTTCGTAATCACCGAAATCGGAGGAACCGTCGGCGATATAGAATCCACGCCTTTCCTTGAGGCTGTGCGCCAGCTCAAGTGGGAACTTGGCAAAAACGCCATCAGCATTCACCTCACATACGTGCCATACATAAAAGCGGCAAAGGAGCTGAAGACAAAACCAACCCAGCATTCGGTAAAACAGCTCCAGGCAATAGGAATCCAACCGGATATCCTTATCCTCCGCACTGAGAAAGACATTCCGCCGGCAATGCGACGCAAGGTGGCACAGTTCTGCAACGTGGCTCCTGAGGCTGTGATCCAGAGTGTGGATGCCTCAACAATATACAAGGTGCCTCTGTTGATGCACGAGCAGGGACTCGACAACCTTGTGCTACAACTCACCGGCACTGAAAGCATCGGAGAGCCCGACCACGCAGCGTGGAATGAATTCCTCCGTAAGCTCGATTCTGCTGAAAAAGTTGTAACGATCGGACTCGTCGGCAAATATGTAGAACTTCAGGATGCATACAAGTCAATCAACGAATCCCTGATGCAAGCCGCCACATATTGCGACCATAAACTGAACCTCGTTTACATCCATTCCGAGAAACTGACTCCCGCAAATGTTGATGAAAAACTTTCGGGAATGGATGGAATAATAATCGCACCCGGTTTCGGACAGCGCGGCATTGAAGGCAAATTCACAGCCCTCAAATGGTGTCGCGAACATGATGTTCCCACTTTCGGTATTTGCCTGGGAATGCAGTGCATGGTAATAGAGTACGCACGCAATGTGCTTGGCTATTCAGATGCCAATTCCACAGAAATGGATCCGAACACCACACACAATGTGATCGATCTTATGGAGGAGCAGAAGAGCATATCCAACATGGGAGGCACGATGCGTCTGGGCGCCTACGATTGCCGTCTAAAGAAAGGCTCCATACCTGCGCAAGCCTACGGCAAAGAGATCGTGAGCGAACGCCACCGCCATCGCTTCGAATTCAATGAAGAATACCGCACCCGGTTCGAGGAAGCGGGTCTTGAATGCGTTGGCGAGAATCCGGAGACAGGGCTGGTGGAAGTTGTGCAGGTTCCATCGTTGAGATGGTTTGTAGGCACACAGTATCATCCGGAATACCAGTCGACGGTGCTTTCGCCCAATCCACTCTTCATCTCCTTCATCAAAGCTGCAATCAAAAATTCCTAATCCTAATCGAAAAATCCCTTGGAACTGATTAAACATGAATGCGGAATCGCAATGATCCGCCTCCTCAAACCGCTTTCCTATTATAAAGAGAAATACGGTTCTGAACTATATGGTCTCGACAAGCTCTACCTCATAATGGAGAAGGAGCATAACCGAGGACAGGAAGCCGCTGGGATCGGCTGCGTAAAGCTTGACATGCCTCCCGGTCAGGAGTATATATTCCGCGAGCGGGCTCAAGGTTCGGATGCCATCAGCAAGATCTTTGCGGAAGCTCACCGTCAGATAGAGGATGATCGCAAGGAGGGCGTAGATCCCCGCTTCACACCTTTTGTAGGGGAAGTATACATGGG
>DAWBVG010000166.1:0-3914 GCA_052279865.1 Muribaculaceae bacterium | reverse complement strand
GAGCATCTCTCCCACTTTCACCTTATACTGGTCAGTGAAGACTTCCCTCCCGTCAAGATATTCATATGCCGGGATACGACCGTCTATGACAGCCCCGAGAATCACCCGCAATAGATTCTCTCTGCCATCAATCACATCTTCCGGATAATACAGCGGCGCGTTCTCAGCCTTCTTCAGGTCAAGCTCGCGATATATTTCCCGCATATACGAGAGATCAGCATCATGGGTATCCTTCTTTTCATAAAACGACTGCATACGGTCGGTCACACCAACCGTTTTCTCAGTCTTTTTCTTGTCTCGTTCGGAGCGTTTACGCACAACTCCTCCGGTCTCAACCTGAGCCACAGCCCCGAATGCAACCGCACCCGAAAAGAGCAGGAAGAATATTTTTCTATATAAATTCATCTTTATCATATTCTTATATAAAGAAATCAGGTTAATTAAGTGCCACCTGCATAGGCGAGATGTCTCGAGTGATTCCATCGGGACCTTTCGCCTTCACATCAGAGATGAAGAATGTCTTGCCCGGCTTAAGACGACGGAACTGCTCCTTCTGACGCGAAGAAAAACGCGCTCCATCCGACAGCTCCGGTATGGCATTACCCATCTGATCGAAGAAGATGGTAGAGAATGATACCACAGAATATGTTACATTAAGGATATCGTCATCAATTGCAGCTCCGAGACCTTCAGCACTCATGAGGGCACCCTTCGAAATTCTTTTCGGCGAACCTTTATAATGAACTGTGTTGCCATTACCATCTTTTACGGCGAGATAAGGAGAGGGATCAGGCAACTTACGCACCCTGAAAGTCATTGAACCGACAGTCTGCGTATGTCCGTCGAGATTGGCTGAGACAGATATCACAGCCTCACTGCCGACCTTACCTGGATGCGCCACCCAGTGGTCACCATTACGGGTAAGGGTACCGTTAGTCATAGTAGCCTGCACCGCTGACATCGGAACACCGGGCACAGATATGCTTATCGGGTTGGCGATACCGGCATATAGAACATTCATCATAGTCGGAGAGATGGTTGCCATTGGCTCCATCACCGTGTATGACGATTTGAAGGGACGCCTGTCGGTGGTGCCATCGGCACGCGGAACCTCTATGTATCCGGAAAAATCATGTGTGCCAACGTTGCCGGCAACAAACTCGTACAAACCCTTCGGATTATTGAGTTTCGCCCCATTTATATAAATCTCGGGACGCTGTGTAGTGTCAATTGCCGCAAGCACGATATTCGCAGAATACTTACCTCCGCGCATGATCATATTTGATGTCGGAATCACATAAGCATTAAGTTCATTAACGCGAACATCACCTATGTCAACAGCTGTTATCAGACTTGACAATGCTTCCGATTCTGCCTGACGGATATCGTTCTGCACTTTGGTCAGCAGTGTCACAGCTGCTACAGCCGGCATGTTCTCAAACATTTTCTGTTCCCAAGAAGTAGGACCTACCGTGCCCGGACGTGTAGAGACCTTCGTGGAAAGCATCTCCTCCACAGCCTTTCGCTTGTCGGGGTCAGGAATCATTCCTACAACATACTCACGATATTCATCTATGCTTTTGCGTAATGCCTGACCGCGGTTTGTAGCCGGATTGAGCATCGTTACAGACGATGCCTCAAGATCGTCGTTATTAACAATATCGGTATATTTCCCTTCAGCGCCATCCGCAGCCTTAGCTATTGCTGTTTTGAGGGTTTCGATATCGGCGTACATCTTATCAGACCGTTTATGGAGCTCCACTCCCTGATCATACCATTTTCCTGCTTTCTCAGGATTCTGCTGATATAAACTTTCAAGATGGGCAAACTGGACTCCATTGCGTGCCGTTATATTCAGATTTGTGCGATGAATGCCATCCTGCACCTGACTGAATCCATTGAGCACATCGCTCGACACATTCAGAGCAAGCATGGCAGTGAGGACGATATACATCAGGTTTATCATCCTCTGCCTCGGCGACATTCTCGCCACATTATTACCTCCACCTGCCATTTTGCGTAATTATGAATTAGTCGTCAATGGTTAGGAATTGCTTGATTCCGATTCTTCCGAAGTGAAAGGATTCGCCGCCGGAGCGCCCCCCATCATTGGATTCTGCATATTGATGGTCATTGCCGTGATCATCTTCTCGTATACGGCATTCAACTGACGCATATAGCGAGCCATCTTCTCGGTCTCCTCACAATATCGTGTAGACTCGTTTGCCGATTTCTCATACATATCGCGGATATCCTTGAGTCCGCGATTAACATGATCAATCGTTTCGAGCTGCGAAGAAATGCTCTTGAGCTGAATCTCATATATTGTGTTAAGACCTGCCACATTGCGGTTAAGGTCTTGCATATGTTCCGAATATGTCTCGTTGAGTTTTGCCATCTGTTCAGCTATCGACTGCATCTGCGATACATATTCCGCCGAGACTTCGGCAAAATCCGTAACCTTTGGCAATTCAGGCAACTCGGGAACAGACTGTGGCGCGGACACTACTGCACCCGGGGCGATCGCCACTCCAGCCGTGGCTTCTGAATATTCTCCGGCAGGATAAGCCCCTCCAGCCACCACAACCTCAGGATGAGCTGAAAAGTCCGGACGATCTTCCTCGTTTTTGGAATCCAGCACAGGAAATACTTCTTCCCATGCATATTCTTTCGGCGGACGGTCGAATGCTGTCAGTATAAACATCGCGATTTCAGTGCCCATACCGATGCAGAGCAGAAGGCTACCACCCGGAAGATGTAGAATCTTAAAAAGCGCACCCCAGATCACGATGGCTGCACCAATCGAATATGCGAAATTGAAAAATCGCTGTCCCTTTTCGCCGTGAAGAAAACGCTCTATCACATTGGCGTACTTGCGTATCTTAACCATTATTTTTTCTTTTTCTGAGTACCTTTGGCAAAACCTATCTGCGAACGCACACACCGGAAACCGATGTAAGAGCGCTGTTCATTCTGATATTCCCACATGCGAAGATCCGAACGAATGTTGCGTGCTACATCTTTCCAACTGCCGCCACGCACAATTTTACGTTTCATCTTATAGGGATCTTCCTTGGCGGCATCATAGCGATACTCCGGATTGAGATCGGAAGTCTGCTTGCCTACACTTTCGGTATATGCCGTGGATGTCCATTCCGAAACATTACCCGCCATGTCGTACAATCCAAAATCATTTGGCTTGAAAGTTCCGACAGCGGAAGTTATGACATGACCGTCGCGCACGAAGTCGCCATCCATAGGCTTGAAATTGGCGTAGAAGCATCCACGTTCATCCATCGGCAATGTTTCTTCCCAAGGATAGGGAGTTGCAGAATTACCGGCACGTGCAGCATATTCCCATTCGGCTTCGGTCGGAAGTCTGTAAGGTTCTATATAAACGCCCTCTTTGCCAAGCGAACGGCGCAAGAAGTCCGTGCGCCAGTTAGCAAATGCTGTCGCCTGCTCCCAGCTGACACCCACAACGGGATAATCATTGTAACCTGCATGAGAGAAGTACATACGTGTATAAGGTTCATTGTAGGCATTCTCGAAATCATTGATCCATGCCGTGGTGTCGGGATACACGTTTACTATATAAGTATTAAGGAAATCATAATCTCCCGTAAGTGGACGAGTCACGGTCTCGCGGATAATCTCCCCGTCTTCCGATATGTAAGCCGTATCCTTAGAGATTACCGGCAAATCGGTAGGCACGGGAATATCCGTGTTGTAGATACGACGCGTTGGATCGAGCCTGTTCTCACGCTTTGCCGCTGCCGTATGATTGTATACTTCATAGCGGTAGTTAAGTTGCGTGGGATCAAGTTCTCGTTGTCCTGTAATAGGATTGGTGCGGTAGAGACTCTCTATTGCACGCGCTTCATCTTCGTTAGGATTGCGCCATGGAATAGGCT
>DAWBVG010000165.1:0-2123 GCA_052279865.1 Muribaculaceae bacterium | reverse complement strand
CTCCGGAAGGGAGGGATTTAATTACAATGTCTCCGAATTCTTCTGGAGTGGAAAGTCTTCCCTTATATTTCATGGTGTATTGAAAGACTCCTTCATAGTTTTCTCCAAATGAACCGGTAGCTGACTCAATATTCTGAGCAGCAAGAGCAGCAGTTACATCTGAAGGGATCAAGCCGTATTGCCCCATGATATCCGGTTTAAGCCAGATGCGCATACTATAGTTCGACCCCAGGAGAGTGACAGCGCCCACTCCCGATATACGTTTAAGCCTTGGTATCACATTTATAGCAAGATAGTTGTTAAGAAACTGAGTGTCATAACTGTCATCAGGACTATAAAGCGTTATTGCTTTCAACATGGATTTTTGTTGCTTGTTAGTGGTCACACCAATTTTTGTAACCTCCGCGGGCAATAATCCGGCTGCCGTCGACACCCTGTTCTGCACATTGACAGCCGCCATATCCGGATCAGTGCCTTGTTTGAAATAGATTGTGAGATAAGCATCACCGGCATTTGATGAGGTCGATGATATATAGGTCATATTCTCCACGCCGTTGATAGCCTCTTCAAGTGGGACAATTACACTTTTCTCAACTGTTTCCGCATTTGCGCCAGGATATGATGTTGTAACCTCCACCGTCGGAGGGGCAATATTGGGAAACTGTTCTACCGGCAATCCCATAAGAGCGATCAATCCTAATAACAATATTGCTATGGATATGACTATCGAAAGAACCGGACGCTCTATAAAAGTTTTTACATTCATGTTTTCTCGTGTTTCATTTTAGTTTCACCTCTGCTCCATCCTGAAGGTTGCCGACACCTTCTGTAAGAATTACATCTCCTACCGATAATCCTGAATAAACCAGATATTGTTTATTCTCAGGTAATGCCTTCACAGTAAGCTGAACCGCATTGGCTTTTCCATCAACCACTTTATAGGCATAAGTCTTATCCTGAAGCTCATATGTCGCGCCCTGTGGAATTAAGATAATATCCTTCAATTGATTTGTCATTCCTATATTGCCTGCCCCACCGCTATGAAGCAAACCATCGCTATTTGGAAATACAGCTCTTAATGACACGCTACCTGTTGTCTTGTCAAGAACACCGCTCATACTCTCAACATAACCCTTTTCCGAATATTCTGATCCGTCATTAAGATATAGTTTCACCGGGGGCATAGCTTTAAGCACGGCATCGTTGTTTCCATACCGACGTATCAGTTCGATCATACTGTTTTCGGGAATAGAGAAATAGGCATAAATACGTGAATTATCGGATATTGTTGTGAGGGGTGTCTCCATACCGGGAACAACAAGAGTTCCAGGCCGATAAGGCAATGTCCCCACCACGCCATCACACGGACTGCTGATTATCGTGTATGACAGATCATTGCGAGCGGTCGTAACCTGTGCATCTGCCTGTTGTTGCGCAGCTTTGGCTGCCAGTAATGTATTTCTGCTTTTTTTAAGTTCGAAATCAGAAATAACTTTTTGCTCGAACAATTCTTGCTTGCCATCATAGTTTAGCTGAGCAGATGCAACTTCAGCTTTTGAAGATTCAAGGTTTGCCAAAGCCGTCTGAAGAGCTGCCTTATATGGAACCTGATCTATAATAAATAGCGTCTGTCCTTTACGAACTCGATCACCTTCTTTAACATTGAGTGAAACAATCTTTCCTGAAACTTGGGGAACTATCTCTACATCCTGCTGCCCACGAAACGTGGCAGGGTATTTGTCGATAATTTCCAATTCTGACTCTTTTACTTTCAAAGAGGAATACTCTGTCTGAGATTTTTGCTCCGCTTCTTTTTTACAGCCCGGCAATATGACTGCGAATAGAAGAGACAATACTAAAAGCTGTCCTGTTTTCATTATTAATGTTGTTGAAGTTATAAGTCATCTAAGACCCGACTCATATGAGCCTCTTGTTTTTCAGGGTGCAAAATTAGTTTTAATTCACCTATGAGCTGCAACACAAACCGAAACAGTTATGTCACTTTTGAAAACAATATTAGAAACTGGTTAAATTTATTTTCGAGGAAGTTTGAGAGTTATTTTTGAGGTGATTCCTCGAGTTGAGAAAGGAGAAACCTATCGGTTTCGACTGCCGAAACTTGG
>DAWBVG010000164.1:0-3637 GCA_052279865.1 Muribaculaceae bacterium | reverse complement strand
GCTCTTCCTGCGGGATTTGGAGGCTATTGCGGGGTGACGACTTCGGCGAGGAGGGTGGCGGAGGTGGCGGAGAGGACGCGGACGCGGACGAAGTCGCCGGGATGATGACCGGAGGCGGCGAAGACGGCAACCTTGTTTTGGGAGGTTCTGCCGAAAAGCTCGCTGGCGTTGCGTTTGGAGGTGCCTTCTATCAGAACTTCGAATTCTTTACCGATATCGCGGCGGTTGCTTTCGAGAGAGAGTTCGTTTTGCAGGGCGATCATGCGGTTGAGGCGTTCGATTTTCACGTCTTCGGGAATGTTGTCGGGCATTTCGCGGCTGGCAAGAGTGCCCGGACGCTCAGAGTATTTGAACATGAAGGCGGAGTCAAAACCTGCTTCGCGCATGAGCGATAATGTCTGTTGGAAATCTTCTTCGCTTTCGTTGTGGAAGCCGGTGAACATGTCGGTGGATAAGCCGGCGTCTGGTATGATGCGGCGTATCGCAGCCACGCGGTCGAGATACCATTCACGGGTGTATTTGCGGTTCATCGCTTTCAGCACCGAGTTGCTGCCGCTCTGCACCGGGAGGTGGATGTGACGGGCGATGTTGGGGTATTTAGCCACGATTTCGAGAGTGCGGTCGCTCATGTCTTTGGGGTGAGAGGTGGTGAAGCGTATGCGCATATCGGGAGCCGCCACGGCAACCATCTCCAGCAATGCGGGGAAATCAACGGGTGTCTCTCCTTCGGGAGCGAAGTTATAGCTGTTGACGTTCTGCCCGAGAAGGGTCACTTCCTTGAAACCTCTGGAGCGGAGGTCGGCGAGTTCGCGGAGTATGCTCTGCGGTTCGCGGGAGCGCTCGCGCCCGCGGGTATAGGGCACAATACAGTAGGAGCAGAAATTGTTGCATCCACGCATTATCGAGATGAATCCCGACACACCATTGGATCCTATTCTTCGCGGCACGATGTCGCGATAGGTTTCCGTGGTGGAAAGCTCAATGTTTATGGCTGGGGCACCTGTTTCGGCTGCCGCCACGAGATTCGGGAGATCGAGGTATGCATCGGGACCGGCAACAATATCAACACCATGTTTCTCAATTAGTTCCTGCTTCAGGCGCTCCGCCATGCAACCGATCACGCCTATGATTATGTTGCGTCCTAACTTGCGACGCATGGAATTCCAGTATGATATGCGGGAATATATCTTCTGCTCCGCGTTGTCGCGGATGGAGCATGTGTTGAGAAGCACTGCGGCTGCTTCCGCATCATTTTCAGTGGATTCATATCCCGCCATCTCCATCATTGCCGCTACTACCTCAGAATCAGCAACATTCATCTGGCAGCCATATGTTTCAATGCGCACTTTCTTTGAAAGCGTGCAATTTTTATCGTTATTTGGAATAAAAAATCTACTCTTTATAGTATTTTCTTGCATAAATTTATTACTTTTGTGCAAAATTACATAATTGCTCAAACTAAAGCAATTTTTTTCAGAACAATTAAGAATAAGAAAGAACCATAAATCTAATAACGTTACATCATGAGTATCCCATTTATTACTGCAGAAGAGGCTGCAAGTTATATCAAGAACGGTGATAACGTAGCTTTCTCGGGCTTCACCGCTTCCGGAACCCCCAAGGTTGTGACAGTGGCATTGGCAGAGCGCGCCAAGAAACTTCATGAAGAGGGGAAACCGTTTAAAATCAATGTGTTTACAGGTGCGTCTACCAATGATCACGTTGATGGCGAACTTGCACGTGCCAATGCTGTGGCTATCCGCACACCTTACCAGAGCCACGGCGACATGCGTAAATCACTCAACTCGGCAGAGATGAATTATTTCGATCTGCATCTGAGTCATCTTTCTCAAGATCTTCGTTATGGTTTCTATGGTGACATAGATGTTGCCATCATCGAGGCAACCGAGATGAGCCCCAACGGGGAGGTTATTCTTGGTGCGGGTCTTGGCATGAGTCCTACAATTGCTCAGCTTGCCAAGAAGGTTATTATCGAATATTCTTCATATTATCATAATTCTTTCCGCGGATTCCACGACAACTATATTCCGTTGGATCCTCCTCATCGTCGCGAGATACCTATCTACAAGCCTTCTGACCGCATCGGCAGCACTGTGCTCAAGATAGATCCGAAAAAAATCATCGGTGTCGTTCCCTCGAATGCATCAGAGAGCATCAAGCCTTTCACCGCTCCCGATGAAGTGAGCCAGCGCATCAGCGAGAATATTTGTCATTTCCTCGCTTCCCAGTTGCGAGAGGGAAGAATACCCAAGGAATTCCTTCCGATCCAGAGCGGTGTGGGAAATGTTGCTAATGCCGTGCTTTATGGTCTTGGCGAGAATCCGGAGATTCCCCAGTTTGAGATGTACACTGAGGTGATTCAGGATGCGGTGATGCATCTCATGGAGGAGGGAAAATGTAAGTTCGCCTCTACCTGCGCCTTGACATTCTCTGACGATGCAATGCTTCATTTCATGGAGAATATCGATTTCTTCCGCGATAAGGTGCTGATGCGTCCGGGTGAAATCTCGAACAGTCCCGAAATCGTTCGTCGACTGGGTCTCATCGCCATGAATACGGCTCTCGAGGCGGATATCTTCGGCAATGTGAATTCAACTCATGTGCTTGGTACAAAGATGATGAACGGTATCGGTGGTTCTGCCGACTTCTGCCGCAATGCATATCTCTCTATCTTCTCTTGCCCGTCAATCCAGAAGGGCGGAAAGATCTCGACAATCGTTCCGATGGTGTCGCATCTCGACCACAGCGAGCACTCAGTGAAGATTCTCGCAACTGAGCAGGGTGTGGCTGACCTTCGCGGCAAGGATCCTCGTCAGCGCGCAGAGGCGATCATCGAGAATTGCGTTCACCCGATGTATAAAGAGCTTATGTGGGATTACCTTAAGCTTTCCAAGGGTGGTCACACTCCCCACACTCTTGGTGCTGCGTTTGCTTTGCATCAGGCATTCAGCGAGAAAGGCGATATGCTTCAGGCTGATTTCTCTAAATTCGCTTAATGAATCAGGATTCTCAATAAAACAATCGCTTATAAAACCTTTAAACGCCCACCGGAGCTTCCGAGGGGCGTTTTCTGTAAAAAAAAGATCAGGGGATCTTCGCAGACCCCCTGATCTTCACAATTTTCGATTTGTATTCATTTTCAGAATCGGAGTGAGGGTTTTCACAAATCCCCGCTTCGATTTCTTCGTTATGCCCGCAAAACGGACATGACGAAGAGCATAGATCATTTTGCGAAATCTATGTTTATTTATCTTAGCTATTGCCTTGTTTGTTGGAGTTAAGTATGACAGATGAGTCATACTCTAAAATAAAATCTTCCTTATTTATAATCGGCAGGAAGAATGGAGATATAACATATGCTCTATCTAAAATGATAGATGCCTTAATTTATATGGTTGCAGTATGAGTAAAGGGAAAAATATCTATTCCTGCATAATGATATATTTTGCTATATATTATGCAGTTATGGAATATTTGCGATGAATTTGACGAATTTATGCACATTGTGTGCAGTCAATCTTTTAGGCAAAATGCCTAAATTTTATGCAAAGATACGAAAATTTTTGAGAAAAAAGAATTTTTTTTGCGGAGATGGGGGAGGAAATGGGGATGAATG
>DAWBVG010000163.1:0-3409 GCA_052279865.1 Muribaculaceae bacterium | reverse complement strand
CCTCAGACCGTAGCTGCTGTTGCTCGCAACTGCAGCACAAATCAAGGACAAAATTCCTTTTCCTTGCCGCGAGGCTGCAGTTGCGAGCAACAGCAGCTACGTCTTGACACTCACATTAGAGACATGCCAAATCACCTTTAACCTATTCCCTATAACCTTTCACCTTATCGGGCTGCGCCCGATAAATCGGAATTTGAACTTTTGATTTGAAAAGATAACATGAGACTAAACTCCCTACTTATTAAACAGAACCAATTTTAATCTATAACCTGTCGTTATGCATGGATATGAGGTTGGGGATAATGTTGAAAAAAGCTTTGTGAATTCGTTCAAGGAAGTATTCGAATTTTGTGATCCCAAGCTCGTGACGCATGGCATCGAAAATTTCTGATTTTAACTCAAACGGAATGTTTCCTCTTTTTATATTTTTATAGAGAAGACCGTGTCGGATAATTTTGCGATATTTGCCTATATTGAAATTTGATTCAATATATTTCAGAACTTTTAAGTCATCGAAAAATATATTACCATTCTTAATGCCGGTCTCAGTTTGATTCGAATTGTGTCTGCGTATCAGGTTGAGTTTTTTGTATATCTCGATAACATCACCTTTTGCAGCCATTATTGACCAAAACAGCCAGTCTCCTGAATTTCGCATCTTGAAACATTCTGCAAAATCATTATCAGGAAAAAATGCATCGCGTCGGAAAACAGTTGCGCTTGCATTATATACGTAACATCTCCAATATTGATTATGAATCACGAAGTCTTTTCCGTTGTGGGTAAGGGTGGTATTTAATCTTAGATTATGCTTCTTATCATCCCATTGGTCATAATCAAAATCAATGTTGTTATTATCTCCATCAATTGCAACACTTCCGGTGAAGGCATATACAGCCTTGGGATTATTTTCTAAAGCTGTTACTGCATTGTATAGAAAATCAGGTTTGCTCAGGTCATCAGCTTCAGCGATCCATATATATTTCCCCTTGGCAAGTTCGATCCCTTTCTTCCACTGAAGGAAAGGAAGACCGGTGTTTTCCCTATTAAAAAAGATTCCTGATACTTGTGGCAGATTTGTATATTGCGAGAGTATCTCTTTGGAATTATCTGTCGACGCGTCATCAAGCAATATTATTTCATAATCAGTAAAAGTCTGATTAAGAATGGAATCGATGCGCATCTCTAAGAAACGCGCATAATTATAGTTTGGTACGATAACTGATACGATAGGCATTGTAAAGAAGTGAGATTATATGGTCCCTTTTACAGCATGCCACAAACGGCTTGGCATTGAACGGTGCTCCCATTTCTTGTTTCGATATTCAAGATACTGAAGACGTCTGAGAATACCGATAAAATCCGGGAAACACTCCATGTAGTCTGAAATATGCTTTTTGTATATATACTCTCGGGTGGTTCGTTGATTATTTTCAATGTTTACGTCATTACTGCGTGACGCTTCTTTAATACGATAATTGAAAAGTTTATGAGGTATCTGATACACTTTGGAATTTTTGTCAAGCAAGGATATCCAGAAATCCCAATCTTCAAATCCGAAAGGAATGTGAGTGTCGTAACCCCCTACGCATTCAAAATCCTTTCTGCGGTACATTGCTGCTGAGAAAATTGTATTGGATATGAGCATGTCTTCATATCCTTTGTAGCTTAGTGGGGGAGAACCTGTTCTTTCTCCGAACATATTCCATTCGCAATAAACCACTTTTATGGATGAGTCTGCAATAAGCTTGCTTACGCAAAGTTCCATATATTCCGGTTCGAAAGTGTCATCAGCATCCAATGGCAGAATAAACTCGCCCTTTGTTTGTGCTGCCGCGAAATTTCTTGCTGCGCTCACACCTCCGTTTTCTGTGTGATAGAATTTTATTCTTGGGTCGGAGTCGGTATATTTTTTTACGATTTCAGCAACATTGTCGGGCGATCCGTCATCAACTATAGCCAGCTCCCAGTTTGTATAAGTTTGTGTCAGAAGCGATTCAATCGCTTCTGACACATATTCAGCCTGATTATATGCCGGCATGAGAACCGACACCAAAGGTTTTTCTGACATCACGGAATTATTCTGCTATCAGTAGGAAATGGTTCTTCTTACCTTTCTGGATATGAAGATATTTGCCATCGAGAAGAGCCGAGGCGTCAATGACCGCTGTCGGGTCGGTTAGTTTCTCTTTGTTGATGCTTACGCCGCCACCCTGGATCATCTTGCGTGCCTCACCCTTTGACGGGAACACGGTTGCCTTTACAGCCAAGAGGTCGAGCACGGGAACGCCAGCCTCAAGCTCTGCTTTGGATATTACGAAACGGGGCACACCGTCAAAGATGTCGAGAAGTGTTTGCTCGTCGAGAGCTTTCAATGCTTCGCCGGTATTATTGCCGAAAAGAATCTGTGATGCCTCGACGGCTGCTTCATAATCTTTCTCACTATGAACCATCGTTGTCACCTCTTTTGCAAGACGCTTCTGGAGAGGACGTGCACCGGGGTTCTCGTTGTGTTCACGCACAAGTTCTTCGATCTCCTCTTTTGAAAGGAAAGTAAAGATCTTCAGATATTTCTCGGCATCGGCGTCAGATACGTTGAGCCAGAATTGATAGAACTTATAGGGTGATGTATAGCGGGGATCAAGCCATACGTTGCCGCTTTCGGTCTTGCCGAATTTGCCGCCGTCGGCTTTTGTGATGAGCGGACATGTGAGTGCGAATACCTCACCGCCGAGTTTGCGGCGAATGAGCTCTGCACCGGTAGTGATGTTTCCCCATTGATCGGATCCTCCCAGCTGGAGCTTACAGTTCTTATCCTGGTAGAGGTGAAGGAAATCGAATCCCTGAAGGAGCTGATAGGTGAATTCTGTGAAGCTGAGACCATCGCGAGCTTCACCGTTAAGGCGCTTCTGCACGCTGTCTTTTGCCATCATATAGTTGACAGTGATATGTTTCCCGATTTCGCGGGCGAAATCCAGGAAAGTCACATCTTTTGTCCAGTCATAATTGTTGACCATCTCTGCGCGGTTTGGCGCGTCAGATTCGAAATCAAGGAATTTGGCGAGCTGTTTTTTGATAGCCTCCTGGTTGTGACGAAGAGTTTTCTCGTCAAGAAGATTGCGCTCTGCTGATTTGCCCGACGGGTCGCCGATCATGCCGGTCGCGCCTCCTACAAGAGCCAATGGTTTGTGACCGCAGCGTTGGAAATGACGGAGCATCATCACTCCGCAGAGGTGACCGATGTGAAGAGAATCTGCTGTCGGGTCAATTCCGAGATAAGCCGTGGTCATCTCTTTATTAAGTTGCTCATCTGTGCCGGGCATCATAGTGTGGATCATGCCGCGCCACGTCAATTCTTCAATAAAATTCATTTCGTATAATGTGTAATGTTAATGTTTAATTCGAGGCT
>DAWBVG010000162.1:0-2807 GCA_052279865.1 Muribaculaceae bacterium | reverse complement strand
TAACCCATTCATTGACATGGGTAGCCAGACTTTCTCGCCGTCCGGTGCGAAGCTTTCAAAACGCTCGCCCACCGAACCCTTCCCCGAAAGTGGATCAAAGATACGGTTTATGGCGTTCAGCCGGCGATGATTTTCTTCTATTATCTCGTCAATGGTCATGGATGAGTGCGGTTATGCACGCAGACGATATATCATCGCACGTGCAGATTTCGGTGTGAGGTAAAATTCCGGTGCCTGAGAGTTGACGGCTCTGAATGTTGCTTCTGTTAGGGTGATGTCCGGCTCATCTTTAATAATACTCTTTACGCGGCGAAAAATCTCATAAAACATCTCCCTTTTCTTCGGATTCATCGAAAGAATACGGTCTCCCTTGATCATTTTCGATATTACAATCATCGCCCTCCTTTCGCTCACCCAGAATCTCGATGCCGGTTGCATTGCAGCCCTTGTGAATATTTCCTGCAACGGGATAGTGCCCAATAAATGTAATTGTGACTTGAATGCCTTTAATAACTCTTCATCTCTTTGTGGTGTGAATTCCACCACAGCTCCTTTCTTCTTCATACAATAAGCAATAGATTTAAAATTTGTAAATATGGTTGAGTGATTTCCCAGCTGTGAAATTTGTTGCAAATATAATAGCAATGTTAATAATATGCAAGTATATTTATTAACTTTGTCAATAGATAAAACATTCCTCCATATTATCCGAAGTAATTTTGCAATGTCATCAAGACAATACCAAATTTTATCAAATCATTAAAAACCAATATTTGGAGATATGTTAAAAATTTTGAAGAAACGGGAAGAGAAACCCGAAAGAAAAGAGGAGATTGTAGAGACGGATCTCCTTCAAGCTGAGCAGGTCGCTGATGTGGGTGAAACAGTCATCGTAGAGCCTAATTCTCCCGATGAAATCGGAGAAATCGAGGAGACGGAAACTGTTGAAGAACTTCCTCAGGAAGAGGAGAAGCCGGAAGGTGTGACCCCGGGATTCCGAGAGGAGGCGGAATCTTTCGCCAAAGGGAAGGAATTACCTTCGGAAAGGTTGGAGGCAGGAATCGAAATGCTTAGGAAGATTGGAGAGGCATGGCGAAACGGGGAGCTGACGGTGGAGTTGCTTGATGTGGCTCTTCGGGGAATTGATTACGATGATGCCGTGGCGAAAGCATTTGCCGACGGCGAACTGAAAGGGCGCAACACCCAGATAGAGGAAAAATATATGCGTCCAGAAGATTCCGACGGATTGCCTCATCCCTCCGGCAAAGGTAGCGCAAGCCGCTCCGCACGCCGCGTCGCCTCAATCTTCGACCTCGCCAGGGATACGGGGTAGGTCTTAGGTCTTAGGCGTTAGGCATTAGGTCTTAGGCGTTAGGCTTTTCGCAACAGATTTCTAAAGCCTAAAACCTAAAGCCTAAAACCTCCAATTTAACATTACACATTTAACATTAAACATTATTTATACGAAATGAATGCAGAAAATTTGAAGCCATCTTCCGGAACGGCAAATCTTTCAACTCAGGTGCCGGGTGCTCCGGTAACAATCTCCGCAACTGCGGAAGCCACAGGCGGTATCGCCGCCGGATCATTCGTGGAAAGCGATATAGACAACGAGCTTTTCCTCTTTAACAGCGATGACACACCATTGATGAACCTGATGCTCCGCGCGAAGCGCGTAAAGGTGAACAGTCCGGAAGTAGAGCATTATATGATCGATGAAGCGCGCAGTCTGATCACGGTGGCAGAGGATGTCGACGAGCAGAACAAGATGCAGGTGACGCTGCCACTCCTTGCGCAAGACCAGAATCTGCCGCGTCCTTATTCCACGCTGCTCGTAAAGGGGGTTGACGGCTACACACCCGATGGCGATGCCCGCACTCCCGGCAAAGAGCTTATGCTCTTCGTGGTGGCTGTAGACCCAACGACCAACAATCCTGTGGTCCGCGCCGTAAACGGACGTAAGACCCAACGCGAAGATGAGTATTCGAGTCTGCCGCGCATACCGGCGGGAACAAAGCTCGTGATACTCGCAAATTCCCTCTATGAGACCCAGAAAGAGGTGGATCCCGATCTGATAGTGCCCCAGCCTTCGAAGATCTATCTTCAGAAACGCGGCATGAACCAGGTGGTGTCCGATTATTTTGAGTCTCAGCGCAAGCGCATCCCCTTCTCCAAGGCGATTATTGCGGAGCAGGCTATTGCCAATTTCAAGGTGCGCGGCAACCGCACGCTCTGGGCAGGGCGTGCCGGAAAATTCAAAATGAATGTGCCGCGGATGGGGCTTCAGTATGTATATTGCACCGAAGGACTCCGTTGGCAGTTCAAGCGCGAACTCATGCATAAGGGGAAATGGACAGTGGAGGATGTGATCGCACTCGCCAAGATGTTTTTCACCGGTGAAGACGTGCCCAAAACAGCGTTGCTCCTTGCAGGAAAGAATCTTTTGGAGCAGATTCAGTGTATCGATTTCTCGAAACACCCCGAGATACAGATCTCAACGAAGATCAATTCTGTGGGGTGGACCGTCACCAATTTCCACACAGTTTTCGGTGACATCGAGATCAAGCGCGAGCCGACGCTCGACCGTCTCGGATGGAGCAATTCCGGCGCATTGATCGGAGAAAATCGCCTTGTTCATTATGTCTATTCAGCCGAACACAGCTTCAGCGACCGGGTCGACGGGGAGGAGGCGACGCGCAACGGCATTCTTATCTGGGATGCTCTTGCATTGAAGGGAAGCTGTCATATCTGGATTGATGGCGACGGCGACAAACCGACGGAAGGATCATTCGCCTTCAGGATGTGGA
>DAWBVG010000161.1:0-8954 GCA_052279865.1 Muribaculaceae bacterium | reverse complement strand
GCTACAGAGGTATATAACGATGTATTGTTTGTAAGCGAGAAAAATGAAAATGTATGGTGGTATGACGGAGAACGGATTGCTTTCCGCACGCCCAACTATACTAAAATTCTGAACGCAATGCGCACCCAACCGGTATTGACACTCGCTGACATGAAAGAAGAAACCGGCATCAGCATCACAGCCATACAAAAACTGCTCGACCAGCTTATTTCAAAAAAGTATGTGGAACGCGGCGAAAAAAAAGGAAGCTGGCGAGTGTTCCTGACGCAGTAAATATACCTCTTCATAGGTGATATATTCACTTGAAAGAGGTCTGTCAATGATATTTGAAGAGTGCAAGCGTGCAGGGCTTCCACAACCGACTGTTACCGATGAAAGAGGCGTGGTAAAGGTAATATTTATGCGTCCAAATTTATCGGGTCACAAGAATGATACGATAAATGATACGATAAATGATACGATAAATGATACTGAAAAGTTGATATATAATTGTATCGTCGCATCGCCGGGTATCAGCGCAGTTGCTCTTGCTGATAAATTTGACAAGAGTATCATAACTATTAAGAGGGCATTGAAACACATGGTAGATCTTAATATTATCCAATACCGAGGTTCTAAAAAGACAGGTGGCTATTTCAGTCTGTGACTAGCCATTTAATATTGGAATCTTTAACACTGAAAACAGCTTGAAATCAGACTATTATAGCTGCTTTTGCGTTGTCGATATACGAAGAACATTCATCCCTTGTCCGAGTGTATCTAACATTTGAAAAAGGATCCGGATAGCAATTGAAAAGGAACCATCCCATGGGTAAGTATAATCCAGACACCGTTGATAAGACAAACCAACATCAACGCGTCCACAAAATGTTATACATGGAGGAAAAGACATCCATCATTCTTATTTTTTGTGATTTATGCGGTCTCGGAGGATATCAGGCATATTGTCTTTTGCCCACGCTATCATGGAATTAATATGCGGAAATAGTGAGCGTGAGCGGTCAGTGATGCTATACTCAACCCTGGGAGGTACCTCGGCATAGACTGTGCGCGTCACAAAACCATCTTCTTCGAGAGTTCGGAGCGTATTGGTCAACATCTTCTGGGAGATGTCCGGAATTTCTTTGCGCAATGCGTTGAAACGCATCGTGGGGCGTAAATTGAGAGTATAAAGTATTAGTAGCGACCATTTATCACAGAAACGGGCAAGGATATTGCGTATCGGACACTCCGGATGAAATTCTTCGTTCATAATATTATGTTTAGCATATTACTCTACAAAGGTAACTAATATTCAGAAGGTATGCAATATAATCTTTCGACTGTGGTTAAAAATAGTTAAAGTCTTTTTTGTAGTTTGCTGGTTTTCTATAATTCTAACCTTGATGAAACTATCTTTCATTCTGGTGCCTTCTTGACATCGGAATCTCACATGTGTTATTTTTGTATCAAAAAATCAATACAGATATGAAGAAAACAGCTCTCATCGGCGCAAGCGGCTTTGTCGGCAGCGCAATTCTCAAAGAACTTCTTTCTCGTGGTTATGAAGTAGAAGCATTAGTCCGCAATCCTGAAAACGTGAAAATAAATAATCCGAATCTCACAGTAAAGAAGGTGGATGTGGCTGATACGGAAGCTCTCGCCAAGGATCTTAAAGGTTATGATGCCGTCATCAGTGCTTATAATCCCGGTTGGACTAATCCGGATATCTATAATCTTACATTACAGAACTATCCTCGCATCCTTGAGGCTGCAAAGGAGGTCGGCGTGAAACGTCTTCTCATTGTGGGAGGTGCGGGCACACTTTTCTGTGCACCGGGGCTGCGCGTTGTAGACAGTGGTGTTATTCCTGCAGAAATTATGGGTGGTGTGAAGTCGCTCGGCGAATTCTATCTTGACACTCTCAACAATGAAAAAGCAATCGACTGGGTATTCTTTTCACCCGCCGGTTCTTTGGAACCGGGAGATGCAACCGGAACGTACCGTCTCGGCAAAGATAACCTCATCGTTGACAGCGAAGGCAACAGTCGTATCACTGTCGGTGATTATGCAAAGGCAATGGTGGATGAATTGGAAGCTCCTATCCACCATCAGGAACGCTTTACGATCGGATATTAAACAGATATGAGTGTATAACCCATACGCTCATATGGAAATTGCCAGTTTCATTGTTGACAAGTTTAATAAAATTACAACCAAGCAATAAACTGTAATATAACTTCATATAAATGGCGGGGAAACCTGCCATTTTTGTTTTCGATGGGGTTCCAGCAAAACATGAAGGCAATCACCTAACTACTTTTATATTGTCTACGCACCTGTGTTTCTGCCGAATTGTGCAAAATTTATAATTAGGTAAGTAATTAATTCAACTTTCGCAAGCGGAAAGTTGAAGTTTATAAGTTTAATTGCGCAAGCGCAGTTTATGAGTTTATTTGTTTGATGCGAATAAATGAAAACTATGTCATGTTCGCATCTTATAAACTTTTAAACTTTAAGTTGAAGCTTGCGAAACTTAAATTACATATATTTTAAACAAATCTTATGATAAAAGCACTTTTCTTTGACATTGACGGAACTCTTGTGAGTTTCAAGACACATACAATCCCGACATCAGCTGTCGATGCCATCAAAACTGCAAAAAACAAAGGTGTGGAAATCTATATCTCCACCGGACGCCCTTATGCATTGATCAATAACATTGAGGGGATAAAGCCGATAATCGATGGATACATCACAACAAACGGGGCTTACTGCTTCACGGAACATCATGTCATTTCATGCTCCCCTATTCCGGATCAGGACGTAAGAAAAGTCTTAAGCGAATCTGATGAAAAGCATTTCGCTTGTATCGTTGTGGGAGAAAAGGATGTGATAATGTATAATCCGACGCAAGAAGCAAACCACCTCTTCAGGGATATGCTCGACATAAAGAATTATCGCACTGATATTCCTATTGAAAAAGTTCTTAAACAGCCTATATTACAATTAACACCTTTTATAACCGAGCAACAAGAGAAAGAATTGCTCCCGTTGATTCCGGGAATAGAATCAAGCCGCTGGTATCCTGCTTTTGTCGATTTCACTGCAAAAGGTATAAGCAAAGCCACAGGATTGAAAGAGATCGCATCTTTCCGAGGATTTGATATCTCTGAAACCATGGCTTTCGGTGATGGTGGAAACGATCTTACCATAGCAGAGGCTGCCGGTATTGGAGTTGCCATGGGCAATGCAAACGAGATATTGAAAGAACATGCCGATTATATCACAACATCAGTCGACGACAATGGCATAGCCAACGCATTGCGTCATTACAATATCATTTAATAATACGGTATCTTTTCAGGTTCAAACGTTATTGAGGATGTCGCCAACGGCGCTGCAAGGAAATAGCCGAGACAAAGGGGACCACTGAACAGACGGGGTCCATTGCTATCATTGGAAATCGCCCCAAGATAGTCACACATTTCCCGGCTTATTGGTGCAACAGTGACACTCACAACATCTCCCTCTCGCAAAGCTGTTTTTTCATCTTCCTCCGACAGATCTTTTCTTGAAGTCATCACTAACTCCTCAATGACTCCGTTTACCGACAGATCATCGGTAATTGCAACCCATTTATATGCCTCTCCGTTTTTATATATTCTTAACCAATAACAATCCCCCTGCTTTGATACATCATCCGTAAAAGCAACCTTCAACACGGCAACATGGTCATAAGGCATCTTTATCCAGTTAAACTCAAGGGATTTTATTTCTGAAGGAGAACCCATCAATGATCTTGACTCATATTCTTCATCGTTTCGTTTCACTTTGATCCGATACATGTGTCCAGGTATGCCATTGACGTCTCCTGAAAACACACCGGTAGCATCGGCAGCCAATACAAAATCCATATTATTTTCCAGATCTGTAATAGTAATCTCAGCATCCGTTACTTTTGTTCGATCCATCGGTTCGTTCATCGGTGTTGTTTCTGTGAGACTTACTTTCGCACCCTCCTGAGAAAGAGATGCCTCAATCACAAGAATCGGATCAATCTCATTGTATTTGAAATCCAATTCCTTTTCACATGATAGAAGCGACAAACTCAAAACGACAAATATGATATATATTGCACTTTTCATATATAAGTTATAAACTAATTGTATATGATACGGATGGTATGATACCAAACAAAGACTGCATCACAGCTCTTGTGCCCGAAGGTTTTGTCGGATCATCCTCAAAATACACCACATATGGATTATATCTGCAATAAGCATTATATACTCCAAACGCCAATTGGCTCGTAAACCTCTTCCCCTTTCGAGTATATACCGCCGAGAGGTCAAGCCTATGCGTGGCAGGCGTTTTATAACCGTTTCTCTGTGAGTAATAATAGCACGTAGTGCCGTCCAACTGATATTTAGCATCCGGAGCCGTCAGCGGTTGTCCGGAAGAATAAATCCAGGTTCCGGAAATATCCCACCGGTCGTTGATCTTGAAAATTGCAGCCACCGAGACGTTATGCCGCCGGTCATTTGACGCATCATACCACAACCCATTATTTATGCCGGGAATCTTTACCTTGGTCCATGACAATGTATATGCAACCCAGCCGGTCAGACGGCCGCTGTTTTTCCTGAACATTATTTCTCCGCCATAACTCCTCCCTTTGCCTCCCAGAATAATGCTTTCAAGATTGATACGTGAGAACATCGATTTTCCATCCTGATAATCATATACATTATTCATTTTTTTATAATAAACTTCCGCCGACCAGTCAAATACTCCGTTTTCCGTCATGCCGGAATATCCCATTCCATATTGATTACACTTTTCGGGTTTTACATTTGCCGAAGTCAAAGCATATCTGTCGAATGGGAAACTGGTAGAATTCGACCGGATAGCGTGTATGTTCTGGGTAGTGATTCCGAACCCAAATTTCAGGTTATTTAGGGGATTGATATTGAATTTAAAGCTTATGCGTGGTTCAACATCAAAATATGTGCGGGATGAAAAATCCGGCATTGTCTCATCCGGAGCGTAAAAAGCATTGAAGTGTTTTCCCGAAACTACTGAAAACAAACTCAAGCGCACACCTGCCGACAATTCCATTTTTGAATTGAACTGCGCATCATAATTTCCCCACACTGAATTTTGCCATCCGGAGCGTATTTCTCTGTTATGGGAATCATTTCTTACCATGTCTGCCGATTTCACCTTAAGGAACTCAGATCTTAATCCGAACTCAACCTTGTGATCGGGGATTATTTCCAAAGTGGCTTTCTCATTCAAGGAGAAACTTCGTATGTATTCGGTAAGTCGCTGATCCGTATTGAGCATTGTCATCTTCATATCCGGATCATAGCTTGTAGCGGCTGCCGTGGTAGCGAATGTCCATCTGTCGCCGAGGCGTTTCTGCCAGTTTAATGACCCTCCGATGTTTCCCCAATACATCCCCATGATCTTTTTGATTGCCATATTATCATGACTGCAGATGAAAGAAAGGTCAATAATATCATCCCTTCCCGGAATATATCTTAATTTTGCGGTAACATCATAGAAATTCATAACCGTGCTCCGGTATTCAGGCACCATTTGCAGAAATGCATCAACGTAAGATCTCCGGGCGGACACGGCAAACGAGAGTTTATTTTTCAAAATTGGACCTTCTGCCTTAAGCTTTGCAGCAAGGATACCGATTGTTGCTGATCCGTGATAGGAATTCATATTCCCCGGTGCCAACCCTGTTTCCAACACAGCCGACGTCGCTCCACCATAACATGCAGGTATCGGACCTTTATATAAGCTGGCGTGTCCTATCGCATTGTCATTGAAAGTTGAAAAAATACCCATGACATGCGTTGGATTATAAAGCGTTATTCCATCAAGAGAGATCAGATTTTGAGAAGAAGTTCCACCTCGCACCTCAAACCCTCCGGCACCATCTCCCTCTCCGTGCACTCCCGGTAACAATGAGATTGATTTTATTATGTCATTCTCGCCGAAAAGCATTGGCATGCGAGCCATTTTGTCAAGTTCGATATTCTCGACACCGAGAATTTTGTTGTCAATCCGCCGACGTGCCGATTGACCTTCGACAACAAACTCTTCCAGTTCACGACTCACTGTCGTATCAGCAAATTCTTCCGCATGCACGCTGACATACGAACCACAGGACAATAGAGCGTATATTAAAAACTTACCAACCATAATCAGGTTGTAAAATTAGCAATAATTTTCCAAATCACACAGTCTTGCCTGTTTCCTGAAATTACGATTGCATGTGTATAGCTTCCATAAAACGTTCAACAGTTGCCTTATTTCCCGTGTATTTTCCCTCTTCTTCACTGAGTTTACACGTTTCGCAATAGAAAGGCCATGACTCAGTAATCTTCACTGCCCATAATTTTATCACAATATTCATAGGCGTGACGCCCGGAAAATCATTGGTAAAATGCGTTCCTATCCCAAAAGACGGAATACACTTTCCGGTTGCATATTGCTGAATCTTTATTGCTTCATCAACATTCAGTCCGTTGCTAAACACAATCTGTTTGGTTGTGGGATCAATTTTCAGAGATCGGTACTTATCAACTATACGATCAAGCTCTTCATAATTGTCTCCGCTGTCTACCCGCAATCCCTTGAACATATTGGCATAATCTTCTGAAAAATTCAGACTGAATATACGCCATCCATATGTGTCGTAAAGGAATGTGCCCAAAGCTCCGCGATAGGTTTTTGACCATGTTTTCATGGCAATGTAATTTGCCATCTGCGGACCATACATCCCCGCTATCGCACATATTAACTCATGTGCCATCGTGCCGATAGGAGTCAGATCATATTTCATGGCAAAATAGACATTGCTTGTGCCGATAAATCGTCCCGGACCAGCCAACGTATCATTGCAGGATTTCATAGCGCGTATGGCAGTTTCCTGCGACTTAAACGATGCACGCCTACGAGTGCCGAAATCGCTGAACACGCATCCTGCGTCTATCATTCTGCGTGCTTTCTCATACGACTTCACATAATACGCGTCATAATCAAGACACTCATCCTGTCCGGTAATCATATAATACAGTTCAGAAATTATTGCAAGAACTTTGACTTCAAGCATAATCGTATCGCTCCAGTTTCCTTCAAACTCAACACTTAAATGTCCCTCATGGTCCTGACTGACAGTGACCCATTCACGATTATACCTGAAACCTTTCAGATACCGATAGAACCAGGCTGGAATATAGCGGCATTTACGTCGCATAAATGCAATCTCCTCATCTGTGATGACAACATTTTCAAGCAATATTATCTGCTGACGAAGCTCTTCTGCAAACCCCGGAGGATATACTGTATTGTTACGGTCTGTAAACTTATATTTGACCTGCGTGCGGGGATAGTTTTCTATCACCGCGCAACACATCGTGAATTTATACAGATCATCGTCTGTGAAATGTCTTATTATCTGGCGCATGGCATGTGCATTATTGATTTATTAAAATAACGAATTTATCATGCCTTTGGATTAAAACATCTCACACTCTCTAAGAAACTGTTTAAATTTATTTTCGAGGAAGTTTGAGAGTTATTTTTGAGGTGATTCCGCGAGTTGAGAAAGGAGAAACCTGTCGGTTTCGACTGACGAAACTTGGCGGAAGCAGCCAAAAAGGACCTCAAAATTCCCGAAAGATTCTTTATAATAAAATTTTCGTAATAAATTTAAACAGTTTCTAAGAGTATGTCAGAAATAAAAACCCACATTATCGACATACATTGTCATGCCGGGAGTGCCTACATAAGGTTCTCCACTCGCTGAACTGATCATTAGAATCACATGTGTCGGTGTCTCACTCCCGTCCCCCCATTTATCCTCATTTACAGGCACAAGTTTACCCTTAGAATTTCGGGCATAATATCGTTGATTTCCCGTGCGAAGTCCTAACCATTCCATCCCTTCAATGCCGGTGCATTCTCCATATACAATCGGCAATCTATAGCCATTGATCCAAGATGTTGAATTTCCAAACATTTTGCCTCCGGTCCCAATTCTTAGAGCATGGATATTCCCATCCTTGTCTTCCCATCTTTTCTGAATAAATACAAATACCACAGCCGAATCGCTACCATGCAACGTTTTTTTCGAACCAAAACCCGTTGACTTCACCCGTAGATTATCCGATGGTATGTCGAGCCTGTAATCAAATCCAAGATATTTCGGTTTTCTCGTAAATGGAACACCCATCTCCATTTTAGACATAGGATTTTTCGTATTTGTTATCGGTTCAATCATCTCACCCAGGAATATTGAACCTGCCACAAGAACATCCATATTCACAACATGGAGCACTTTTACCGATTCAATGCATGTGCATAGTTTCACACAGAAATCATTCTCATGACGCCTCTCCGGGAAGACGGCATTGGAAGCTTTGCTGATTCCGGATACTTTCGCATAAACATTACTCGTTGCCCATGGTGAACCTCCGGCATTCCTATATGCAATGTTTCCTTTGACAACAGCATTCGGTCCTATTTCATAAACATTTCTCTTTTTCCCTCCGATCACTCCGGATTCCTTTATTTCTCGAGTTATCCAATTATTGAAATCTCCATATTGAATCAATTCGAATTTTTGCGCTGTTGTCATTTCAGCGAACGCAACTACAGCGAGCATTATCAACAAAATCCTATTCATACTTAATTTTCTTTAAATCATATGTTGAAATTCCTGATTTCTCCAATAAAACCGCCTCATTACAATCATTTATAAACATAAGTGGTGCTGGATTATACGCCTTATTTGATAATGATAGATTCTCTTTAAAATATCTTGTGCGCAGGTTTGCCATATCAACCAACGTATGATACAAAGAGGTGCTTGAAGAAACAAATTTATCGGAATTCCTCTCGGCAAAGAATTGTTTGTCGGGAAACAACGTTCGAAACGATGACGACTGCCATAT
>DAWBVG010000160.1:0-6175 GCA_052279865.1 Muribaculaceae bacterium | reverse complement strand
TGCCTTCTTTTATATGATCACTAAATCCAGCATCCAAGAAACTCGTCAAAAATGTTTTTATTCGATTATAATAATCGCTCTTATTGCATTCACATTTCGCTGGGATGCAATCTGGATGGAGTATTGTGCCACATATAATTACATTTGGAGTTCCGTTTTCTCATTGTTAGCATTAATGCTGATTTTAAACCATAATCCGAAGTCTGATTCATGGTATTGGTGGTTGTCCATTCCTTTCTGCTTCATTGCAGCAGCCATGCATGAAGCTGCCGGACTCCCAATGGCTGTCGGGATGATCGTCTGGCTTTGTCTTTCCGGCTTCTTCAACAAACAAAAAGTTGTCGGTAAACTGATGATTCTCGCGTTCATATGCGGAGGCATATTTACAATAACCTCTCCGGCTTCCTATTCCAGAGTTGGCAGTATGCTCCAGCCGGAGCCGGTTATTGATATGCTATTGTATTCATCCGGATATGTTCTCCTTCTTATAATCTCAATCGCAGCTCTTTTAATTCGGAACCGATCTATGCTTAAATCACTTGCCCAATCTGAATGGATAATATTTGTTATTGCAGCAATAAGTTCAACATGTTTTATGCTTCTCAGTCAATATGGAGGAAGGACCGGATGGTTTGCCCAGGTATTCGCACTGATTGCCTTGTTTCAGATTATATCAAGACTTGATTTAGCTATTTCTCTAAAATTTAAACTGCCAGTAGGTGTTATCCTGAGTATTTGTATAATATTTCACTACTTAGCCCTTGTGTGGTGGCAAATAAAAGTTGGCACAGAAGCAGAAAAAGCAATTGAATTATATAAGAATTCTTCAACCGGTATAATATTCATGGATTATCTCAACGAACCGCAGCTCCCATGGTATCTTCTAAATAAGACTCATGGTGTGCCCGATGACGATGACACATATTATAGGTATCGCATAAGCAGGCACTACGGCAACGGAAAGAATTTGGTAATTCTCCCCACGACAACTGAAAATTTAGATTGGGAAAATTTCAGCGGGCTTCATTACTTTGGAGATAAAATAATATCTAACAAGCATTTACCAAGTCGCTACGTAGATAAAATAGTAAATATCTTCCCGCGCACGATGACAAAGATATCAAATAAGGAATATATCGAACAACGTTTTAATATACATAACAGGGATCTATACCTCTATTCTCCTGTTGATAGAGATAGAGGTGAAAAATAAATTCATAGCAAATGGGAAACATTTTTCGATTGAATATAAAATCATATTGCATATTGTTAGTAATTGGAATCATAACATTCCTGTGTGCCTACTATAGCGAATGGAATGACGATGCAATTGCATATTCCTTCTTCATTCCAAGATTCGGAGAAGATGAATCTTTCGCACCAATACGAAATATAACTGATATCTGGTATTCACAAATCAACCATTATTTCAATGCTAACGGACGATTTGTAGTTCATTTCATAGTTCAGATATTCTGTGGTTTATTGTCGAAAACATGGTTTGCTATTGCAAATGCATTGGTTTGGGTTTTATTAATTTATAATGTAGCAAGTTTCAAAACCGCGACTCCTCAATTCAAAACGATTGCGGTCGCTTCAATTCTCTCAATATTCTTATTCTTTCCACTCGCATTTACACCTCCTTTCCAAATCAATTATATATGGGTTGGGTGTGCAATAGTGATCTGGTTAAAATGGTTCTTTTCTAACAAATCCAAATCTTCTGCCATCATTATATTATACGCTATTGCAAGTTTTCTCATAGGTGAAATGCACGAAGGATTTTCCATTCCTGTTGGAGGAGCGTTACTTTATTATATTATATCAAACAAAGGCAAAATTTCTCTGCATAAATGGATACTTGCAGGTGCATTTGGTATTGGAGCATGCGTCACCACGTTCGCGCCGGGCAATTTTTGGCGAATTAACCACGAATCTTCCGCCGAGTCATCTTCTTTTGCTTTACTCGAACAAATTCCAACCATAATATGGTTTCCCTTGATTCTGTTAATATTTTTTCTAATATGCAACAAATCAACCTCCTTTAAATCCTTCATCTCCATTTCTGAGAATAAATTTTTATTGATTGCGGCATGTGTCTCGCTGATTTTTAATTTATATATTGGGAATTTAGGGAGAGGAGTAATCCCATATAACCTATTTTTCATACTCCTCTCCATTAATTATATTTCTGGAAAGAATTTCTCAAAAGGAATAATAATTCTTGGCTATGTCGTAGCTTCGTTTTTTGTTGCATTCAAGGTCTACAACATTCATATGCAAAACTTGAAAACAAGAGAAATAAAATCCCGATATAGCGATTCTCCGTCAGGAATGATATTTTTACCTGATGAACTGTTTCTCTATAATAAGGTAGAAACTCTCCAACGTAGAAATACATATACCAATCTTTTTAGGCAACAAGATTCTCTAAAATCATTCCTCATCATATATCCTGAAGCTATGACAGGCTGCATGTGCCTTAAAGATACCAATGCAATCATAAAGATTGGCAAACAAAGTTGGATTTGCATTCAGTCTGCATCAAATCCACGCAACTTCATTGTCAAGAAAACTGCATTCCCATCGAGTCTTAAAAAAGAGATGAGTCCTCGCATTCTCGATTTCTCCTCAAAATCCGACATTTACATTGATTCCACAGAGAATTACAGATCAATTCTATACACAAACGATCGCAATTATATAGAAGCCGATGTTGTAATAGAATAAAATCAAATAAAATGAGCAATCCCGACCGAGGCAGCCCCGATTGTTATTCCAAGAGCGATTGTCAGCCAGGAGCCGCGGGAGAGGCGGAGGCGGTAGCGGAAGAAGTAGATGGAGGCGATCATCAGCGTGTAGATGCCGTACCAGATAACCTGGGCGATACCTATACCGGTAAGACCATAAAGGCGGTAGAGCCAAATGTTGAGACACACTCCGATTATTGCATCCACTCCTTCTGTAAAGAGATAGGTTTTACCATCTCCTTTCGCAATGATGGAGAACGCCATACAGGTGGATACCGATCGGAGAATTATCGTAAATATTGCTATGGAGATAAAGGGCAAAATCACATAAAAGTCAGAAGTATAAAGGATATCCACTATCCATTTCCGCAGCAACAGAAATGCTATCAGCATCGGTGTGAATATCTTCAGCAACAACGATATCTCATGACTCACAAACAGCGACATCCTTTTATTGGAGTGGCTGTTGGCTGCCATTCGCGGATAAAATTCCAGTCCAACGGCTCCAAATATTATGGATGTGTAACGGAAAACCAACGTATTACCCGCCTGAAAATATCCCACTTCTGCGGTTGATGCCTCGCGATTGAGCCAGGACATGAAAACCATCTGGGCAAGGTTTGTAGCAAAAGTAGCGAGAGCAATATAGCCGCCTAATTTTACAAACCCGGAATTTTCTTTCATCTCAGACCAACCGGTAAGTTTATAGGGAAATGCTTTATTTCGGTTAATGTATAAAAAGAAAAGTATCGAAAACGAATATGCAAGAATTGACAATGGTACGCTGATATCTCCAAGCCACCGAAACATCGGAATCGAAATTGCCAACCCCGTCGCGCTTCCACACACGCTTGCTTTCGCCAGACGCTTAAAAAACTCGGTCCCTTGTAATATGGCTTGTTCTCCGCCGATCAGGGAATTCATCAATAACGCCCCGGCAAGGAGCATGAACTGCCACCAGTGATCCATGTTCCCGAAAAAACCGTACGACAACCAAGGGGCAAGAAAACTTATCAACAATCCTCCCAACAGCCCGGAAAGCAGACTCCAGCTTCGGAGTCGCGCCACAACTTTACGGAGAATATCGTCGGAATGGTTGTTTTTGGCAATCTCCCGCACCCCGCTCTGACGCAAACCAAGACCGGTAATGATCGATATTGTATCTATTGTGGTATTAAAGATACCGAAAAGCCCTACACCCGTGGCACTAAGCCATATTGCCACAAGTTTCATCTTGACAATCGAGCAAAGTATACCGAATGCCTCCGCGCCGGAGAACACCCCGATAACCTTCAAAACCCGTTTTGTCAATGAATTCCTCACCAATAAATAATTTATATCTTCTCTCTATAATCAACCCCTAATACCTAAAGCCTAATGCCTAAAGCCTCTCCTATGCAGAAATTTGCCGGCAATCAGCTCGACATGGCGCTTCAGTGCGCGGCGATGACCGTAATGATGTGCCATCACATGATATCGTTCCCTGAGTGATTTCAGTTTGTTTTTGTCTGTCAAGCCGTCTGACAGATAGTCGATGGTTATCATTCCGAGATTCGAACATTTATTCTCATCCGCATTCTTGATGCATTTGATCGTCCAGTCATAATCAGCGGAAAACCTATAGGAAAGATCATAATCCGGAGCAAGCGATCTTCTCACCATAAACGCCTGATGACATATCAGCATTCCATTGGAGAAACTGTCGAAAGTAAGCCGCGCAGGCACAGAATAATGTCGCGGACCGATCATTTTTCGTTCCGCATCCACAATCATGGTATCACCATAGATTATATCATCTCCAAGACGTGCACGCCTTGCATAAGCCTCCAAAGTGTCTGCGGAATGGAAAGTATCTCCTGAATTCAAGAACAGAATATATTTTCCGCGCGCCATACGGAGCCCCTTGTTCATTGCGTCATACAATCCCTTGTCTGGTTCACTGAGGATTCTTACGCCTTCATAGCTGCGTGCGATCTCGAGAGTCGCATCGCGTGATGCACCATCGATAACAACATGCTCGTAATCACGACATGTCTGTTGCGCAACAGATGCCATCGTCACTCCGATTGTCTCGGCTGCATTATACGTAATTGTAATGATTGAAATTAAAGGAACCATATTCGCGAGATTCTTTAGACAGATGCAAATTTAATAATTTTTTCGATAATTATTTGGGAGTCTAAAGAGATTATGGTAATTTTGCAGGGTATAATCAAAATCTTTAAAATAATTTTACAACTATGGCTTACGTAATTACTGACAGATGTATCGCATGCGGCACATGCCAGCCGGTTTGCCCCGTTGAGGCTATCTCTGAGGGCGATATCTACCACATCGATCCGGATACTTGCATCAGCTGCGGCAGCTGCGCATCTGTTTGCCCCAACGACGCTATCGAAGAGGGCTAACCTGAAATTCAACAAAATCAGTGGCTGTCCGTTATCTATATATGGGCAGCCACTATTTTTAATAGGCTTTAGGTTTTAGAAAGTAACCCATATAATAATTTGTAAGTTATGCTGAAAGTAAAGATTATCAACCGGAGTCATCATCCCCTCCCCTCCTACGGCACCTTCGAAGCTGCCGGCATGGACATTCGTGCCTATCTCCCTGAAGGTTCCGTCACCCTCCGCCCTATGCAGCGAACCCTCATACCAACAGGGCTCTATATGCAACTTCCATCAGGATATGAATGCCAGATACGACCCCGCTCGGGTCTTGCACTCAATTATGGCATCTCTATTGTCAACTCACCGGGCACTGTAGATGCCGACTATCGTGGCGAAATAGGCATTATTCTCATCAATCTCGGAGAAAATGACTTCACTGTCAATGATGGTGACCGTATCGCCCAAATGGTCATCAAACAATATGCCAGGGTCGAATGGGAACCTGTAGAACGTCTCGACCGCACTGAGCGTGAAGACGGAGCTTTCGGACACACCGGACGAAGCTGATGAAGTATTCACATTCACCACGACTGTATCAACGACTCGTTTTATGAAAAAAAATATGAAATTCATATATCTGCTTTTTGCCACCGCCTTAATGACGGTCACGGCAATTGCCGCCGACAACACCGCTTCGCGCTCTGATCTCTCACCGGAGCGACAAAAAGCGCGTTACTATTACCTCGAAGGGTTACGGCGACAGATGGCTGATGAGCCTGCGGCAGCCTATGAATATTACAAACGAGCCACTGAAATAGACCCGTCATACACTGAAGCGGCTTCCGCTTTTGGTACCCAGCGTCTTGCCGCCGAACTTGACACATTGCAGACTCGCACCGAGCTCGCCCGCTCCCTGTCGCTGATGCGTCCGTTTGTTGATAAATATCCCGATGAATACAACGAAGCTCTTTATTATGCTTACGTTGCCGCCCGTATAGATTCCGTTAAGGAAGCCATTCGCGTGTTCGAACGCAC
>DAWBVG010000159.1:0-5197 GCA_052279865.1 Muribaculaceae bacterium | reverse complement strand
GCTTGCGAAAGTTGAATTATAAGGTCAAAGTTAGCAACAAATCTTCATATTCGGAAATTGATGTTGAATAATTCGAAAAAAAAATATAACTTTGCAATAAATTGCAGCACTAAAACCGCGGGTTCGGCTGCTGCAGAATGTATGTCTCCGTAGTTCAATGGATAGAATATCGGATTCCGGTTCCGACGATTAGGGTTCGACTCCCTACGGGGATACAAGAAACAAATGATGCCTTCATTGTGTTAATAAAACATAATGAAGGCTTTTTTTGTAAGTGAAAACGGGTTTGTGGAGCGCGAAGAATGGTCGCCCCATTGCTGGGTAAACGTGGAATGCCCCGACAGGGACGATCTTCGGTTTATGCTCGATGATCTACATGTGCCCCCCGATTTTCTGGAAAGCATTTCCGATATGGATGAGCGTCCCCGTATCGAGCATGATGGTGAATGGCGCCTTACCATCCTCCGCATTCCATTGCATTCCGACAGTGAGGAGATGCCATACAGCACAGTGCCTATCGGGATTGTGACAAACAATGAGATCATGCTGACGGTGTGCTATCGCCGCACCGAGATGCTGAGCGATTTCATTTCGCACACGCGCTGCCGGGGGATATCGGTAGACTCTGGACCGGATTTCATACTGAGGATTCTCTATTCATCCGCCTACTGGTATCTGAAATATCTGAAAGACATCAACAACCATGTGGTGCGCGATGAGAAGAATCTTGAAAAAAGCATCCGCAACGAAGATCTGCTGCATATGCTGGGTATACAGAGGACCCTGGTGTTTTTCAACACTTCGATTCAGGGAAACGAGACGTTGATCGGAAGGATACGCCGTGTATACGGCGACCGGTATGACTCGGATCTTCTTGAAGATGTCGAGATCGAACTGCGGCAGGCGGACAGCACCGTGAAAATCTACAGCGACATTCTTGAAAGCACGATGGATTCTTTCGCATCGATTATATCCAACAATGTGAATGCAATCATGAAAAAGATGACGGCAGTGTCGATCGTGTTAATGGTGCCGACCCTGATAGCGAGTTTCTACGGGATGAACGTCAGTATATCATATGGCAACAATCCCTATGTTTTCTGGCTGATCATCGCCGGTTCTTTCCTGCTTTCCGCCATCCTTTACATTTTCCTGCGCAAAATTCGTTGGTTCTGACGTAGAGCCTCAATCCTTTTCAGCTGCATCAAAAGCGGGCGAGGATTTCATTGATGCGCGCGGCTATGCGGTCGTTGCAGAGGTTGCCGATGCTCCCCGGATGAGTGTGGCTGATATGACGATTGGGCTTGTATTCCCCTTTCTGCACCTGTATCCCTATCGTGCGGTATGCATCGCGGAAGGGCATCCCTTCAAGAGCAAGACGATTCACATCCTCAACCGTGAAAAGATAATCGTATTTGGGATCATCCAGAATCCGGGTGTTAACATGAATATGACCAAGCATGAACTGTGCCATCTCCAGACATCCTATTATCTCAGAAGTAGCCGGGAATGTTATGTCTTTGAGAAGCTGCAGGTCGCGGTTATATCCCAATGGAAGATTTGCCGTAAGGAGCGCAATCTCGTTGGGTAGCGATTGAAGGCGGTTACATTTGCCGCGCATGATCTCAAAAACATCAGGATTCTTCTTGTGGGGCATGATCGAAGAACCTGTGGTGAATTCATCAGGGAAGGAGACAAAACCGAAATTCTGACACATCCACATGCATACATCCATGGCAAGATGCGAGAGAGTGGAGGCTATGGCAGAGATTGCCATGGCGGCAGCACGCTCTGTCTTGCCCCGGCTCATCTGAGCTGCCACAACGTTGTAATGCATCGATTCGAAGTGGAGGAGATCGGTGGTCATCTGCCTGTTGAGAGGAAACGAAGAGCCGTAGCCTGCTGCTGAACCGAGCGGATTGCGGTTGGCGATGCGGTAAGCAGCCCACAGCAGCTCGAGATCATCAGAGAGGGATTCGGCGTATGCACCAAACCAGAGTCCAAAAGAGGAGGGCATCGCCACCTGGAGATGTGTGTATCCCGGCATCAATACGTCCTTATGTTGTTCGCTAAGATCAAGGAGACAGGTGCAAAGATTACCCGTTGCCTTGGCTATTTTTTTAAGTTCATCGCGCATGAAAAGCTTTAGGTCTAGAAGAACCTGGTCGTTGCGTGAACGCCCGGAGTGTATTTTCTTGCCAAGATCTCCCAATTTCTCCGTAAGCATGAACTCCACCTGAGAATGGACATCCTCCACTCCGTCTTCTATGCGGAAACTGCCGTTTTCTATCGTCTCCTTGATTTCTTCAAGAGCAGCAAGGAGAAGCTGCAATTCCCGATTCTCCAAAAGTCCGATTGACTCAAGCATCTTTATGTGGGCAATTGATCCCTCTACATCATACCTTGCGAGGCGCATGTCGAGTTCGCGATCTTTACCTACAGTGAATTCCTCTATCATTTTGTCGGGTTCAAAACCCTTGTCCCAAAGTTTCATGTCGTTATATTTTTTATTATTGAAGGGTATATTGTAATTGCCTTCTCAATTTCCGAAATCATTATGAATTCATCGGCAGCGTGAGAGCGGGCTGAATCTCCCGGTCCGATCTTGAGCGATGGAATGTTGCCCATCAGCGACATGTCGGACGTAGTAGGGGATACAAACGGAGTGAGCCCCAATCCTGCTGCCGATTTCACCAATGGATGCGACTCTTCTATTACGGAGGCGCGGACACGGGTAGATCTCGGTGTGAGTGTGGTGTGGCAACTTACGGCATTGCGAAGGATGTCTACTGTCTCTTCGTTGGAATACGCATCGGTGGTGCGGACGTCGACAACCCAGCGGCATTCATCAGGCACAACATTGTGCTGGCTGCCGGCATTAATCATTGTTACAGCTATTCTGACAGGTCCCAATGTTTCCGATTCTTTTTCAAACCGAAAACCGCGTAGTAGGGAAATGTCGTCGAGCGCACGGTATATCGCGTTTTTACCGTCTCCCCGGGCAGCATGTCCGCTGGCTCCGGCAGTGAGGCAATCGAGAACCACGAGTCCGCGTTCTGCCACCGCTGGCTGTAATCCTGTGGGCTCACCAACGATTGCCATGTCAGGACGTAGATCCTCTTCTGCCAGTGACGGAAGAAGAAGGCGCATCCCTTTCTCTCCGCCAACTTCTTCTTCAGCAGAGATCGCCAATAGAAGATTTACGGGAAGTTCTTCCGAGCGCAGTTTCAAGAATGTGGCAACAAGCGAGACCACGCTTGCGCCAGCATCATTGCTTCCGAGTCCATATATACAGCCGTTATCTTCCACCGGAGAAAAGGGATCGAATGTCCAGGAGGAAGCGGGCTTGACGGTGTCGATGTGGCTATTCAGCATGAGGGTAGGACGCTCCGGCGAGAAACCGTCGGGAAGGGCAACTACATTGTTGGCATAGCGGCGCGTTTTTGTTCCATAAGATTTCAGGAATGACTCCACCGCATCGGCGGCTTCGCTTTCTGTACGAGATACCGAAGGAATCGAAATCAGGGTTTTTAGAAGGTCAATGGCGGCATGTGTCATAAGCGCACGGTGGTTGCTGTGCAGCCGAGTATATCGCTGCTGCTTTTTATTAATACATTCTTCACTCCTTTCCTTACAGCGTCAAGAGCATTGGATACCTTTGGAATCATTCCTGCAGATATCGTGCCTTTTTCTTTCAGTGCGGGGAAGTCTTCCGGCGTGATGAGGGGAATGACGCTGTCCGGATCGTTGATATCGGCAAGTACGCCGGGATGTTCAAAGCAATATACGAGATCCGTCTCTCTGGATTGCGAAAGCGCAACCGCGATTGAGGAGGCAATCGTGTCGGCATTGCAATTCAGCAATTGCCCTTCGCCGTCGTGTGTGATTGCGCAGAACACAGGAATGAGACCGTTTCCCAGCATGTCGAGTATCAGTCGCGCATTTATGGAAGAGGGGTTGATATCGCCAACATATCCGTAGTCGATAGGTTCCGGAGATCGCATCACGGCGCGGACGGCATCTCCGTCGGCACCCGACAGCCCTATGGCATTGCATCCCAACGCCTGCAACGAAGCCACAACGCGCTTGTTGACAAGTCCGGCATAAACCATGGTCACAATGTCGAGCGTCTGCTTGTCGGTGACTCGTCTCCCCTCGATCATCCGGGTCTCGACACCAAGCGCGGCAGATAGGCGCGTCGCCTCTTTGCCTCCTCCGTGAACGATTATCTTCTGCCCCGACACTTTGCTGAAATCCGAAAGGAATTTTTGGAGAAGCACCGGATTGTCAACAACATTACCTCCTATCTTGAAAATTTTTAGAGTCTGCATGATGAATACTGTATTTTTACAAGGATTCAAGCATCCGCTTGAGAACGAGCTGGGCGGAAATCTCTCTGTTGGCTGCTTCCGGGATCACAAGGCTGCGTTCAGATTCGATCACTTCGTCGGTCACAATCATGTTGCGTCTCACCGGAAGACAGTGCATGAAAAACGCGTTGTCGGTGAGAAGCATCTTTTCTTTATCCACCATCCACGACCGGTCGGTGCTGATGACCTTGCCATAATTTGGCGCACGGTATGCGCTCCAGTTCTTGGCATAGATGAAATGGGCACCTTCATATGCCTTGCGCCAATCATATTCCACGGTGGCATTCCCCGTGAACTCCGGTGCCAATTCATATCCTTCAGGGTGAGTGATCACGAATTCATAATCGGTTGCGTTCATCCACTCCGCAAAGGAATTGGGGACTGCGTGTGGAAGCGCCTTGGGATGGGGAGCCCAAGTGAGCACCACTTTCGGGCGTTTCACCGGTTTGAATTCCTCAATCGTGATGAGGTCTGCCAGACTTTGAAGCGGATGTCGAGTGGCGGCTTCCATGCTGAACACGGGGCGCCCCGAATATTTGATGAACTGCGATAGCACGCGTTCTTCGTAATCCTCGTCATGGTCTTTAAGACCTGCGAATGAACGGACGCCTATAATGTCGCAATAGCTTCCCATCACGGGAATAGCTTCGAGAAGATGTTCCGCCTTGTCTCCGTCCATTATCACACCACGCTCCGTCTCCAGTTTCCATGCACCCTGGTTCACATCAAGCACCATTACGTTCATGCCGAGATTCATGGCGGCTTTCTGTGTGCTCAGACGTGTTCGCAGGCTGGAGTTGAAGAAAATCATCATGAGGGTCTTGTTT
>DAWBVG010000158.1:0-14748 GCA_052279865.1 Muribaculaceae bacterium | reverse complement strand
GTAGGAATCTCAATGATCGAGGGTTTTCAAAAATGGGCAAAATTCGGACTTTCCGCGTATGCAACATATGAGTTCGACAGATTCAAGCAAGAATATCTCCTACCGGAGCCTTCGGAACAACCCGCAGAGCTGACCCCTCTTCCGGAGGGCTTCACATACGAGCCGGAGAAAAAAAGGAACCGTCTCTGGATTGGCGGTCGCCTCGAAAAGATGAAAGGTTCTCTGCTCAGATACGCTGCCAATGCCAAATTCGGACTAATGGGTGACGCAGCGGGAGACATCGACATCGACGGATATGTCGAGACTCGCTTCCGCCTCGGCAAGGATACCGTGCGCATTTCCGCCGAAGGGTTCTTCCGCAACCAGACTCCGTCGTATCTGCTCCGCAACTATGTATCAAACCATTTCATCTGGAACAATGATTTCGGCAAAACGCGTTCTTTCCGCGTAGGAGGGCATCTTCATATTCCATGGACAAAGACAGATCTGCGTGCAGGTGTTGAGAATATTCAGAATTGCGTGTATTTCAATCCATCATCGATGCCCGAACAATATGGAGGCAGCGTACAGATATTTTCCGCTTCCATCGAACAGAAACTTAGATTCGGAATATGGAACTGGAACAACACGGTTACCTATCAGGTCTCTTCCAACCAGGATGTAATACCACTCCCGGCTCTTAGCGTCTACAGCAACATGTTCCTTGGATTCACCGCATTCCGCGTGCTCCAGATGCAGCTTGGCGTTGATTGCGATTACTACACCAAATATCGTGGCTACAACTATCAACCCGCAACCATGTCTTTCCATGTGCAAGGTGAGAATCCGATATGGGTTGGAAACTTCGCAGTGGCAAACGCTTATATCACCGCAAAGTTATACAAAGTCAGGTTCTTCGTATTGTGGAGCCATGTTAACCAAGGTCTTTTCGGAAAAAATTATTTCTCGCTACCACACTATCCTATAGATCCGCGCCAACTCCGCTTTGGTCTGTCGATAGATTTCGCTAATTAAGAAACAGTCTTAACGCTTCATAAAATCATAGAAAAAAGCTTCTGCGCCGTTTGCACAGAAGCTTTTTTATGATTATCAGTTCGGTATCTTACTTAAGCACACCAAGCTTTTTGCCAACTTTGATGAAAGCGGCTATCGCCTTGTCGAGTTGCTCGCGGGTATGTGCGGCAGAAAGCTGCACGCGAATACGCGCCTGATCCTTGGGCACGACTGGATAATAGAAACCTGTAACGTATATACCCTCTTTCTGCATTTCAGCAGCGAAATCCTGTGAAAGCTTCGCATCATAAAGCATCACCGCGCAGATGGCACTTTGAGTAGGCTTGATATCGAAACCGGCATCAAGCATTTTTGTGCGGAAATATTCAACATTCTCCATCAATGTGTCGTGAAGAGAATCAGACTCCCCGAGCATCTTGAACATCTCGATGCTTGCACCCACGATCGAAGGAGCAACCGAATTGGAGAAAAGATAAGGACGAGAACGCTGACGAAGCATGTCTATTATCTCTTTGCGACCGGTTGTGAAACCACCCATCGCTCCGCCAAACGACTTACCAAGCGTTCCTGTGAAGATATCAATCTTGCCGTAGCAATCATATTTCTCAGCCACACCATGACCTGTTGCGCCAACCACTCCTGCTGAATGACTTTCGTCAACCATCACCAATGCATCATATTTCTCGGCAAGCTCACAGATCTTGTCCATCGGAGCCACATTGCCGTCCATTGAGAACACTCCGTCGGTCGCAATAACCTTGAAGCGGCAATCCGCAGCCTCCTTCAGGCAGCGTTCGAGATCCTCCATATCAGCATTCTTATAACGGAAACGTTTCGCCTTGCAAAGACGCACGCCGTCGATGATAGAAGCATGATTCAAAGAATCGGATATGATGGCGTCTTCCTCAGTGAAGAGAGGCTCAAAAAGACCACCGTTAGCATCGAAACAAGCGGCATAAAGAATCGTGTCTTCTGTTTTGAAATAATCACTGATAGCAGCCTCCAACTCTTTATGCAGATCCTGAGTACCACAGATAAAACGCACCGACGACATTCCGTAGCCACGATTATCCATCGCACGTTTGGCAGCCTCTATCAGACGGCTGTTATCGGCAAGACCGAGATAATTATTGGCGCAGAAGTTCAGCACTTCCCCTTTCACGTTCTCAACCTCGATATCGGAACTCTGAGGAGTGACGATAACTCTTTCATTTTTGTAAAGACCGGCATCTTTGATGCCCTGAAGCTCTTTCTGCAGATGCTCCTGAAATTTTGTGTACATTATTATGGTATTTAAATTCTGGTATTGCTTCTAACTTCTACCCTCTCCCTTCTCCCTTGTCACTTATTACTTGTTACTTGTTACTTCTCACTTGTCACTTATTACTTGTTACTTCTCCCTTCTTCCCTTTTCCATACAATATTTTCTCCAAAGTTAACGATTATTTATGAATTTTATATAAATTTGCAAATAAATCTAACCGTGTTTTATGTCATGAAAAATATTCTGATTATTGGAGCAACCGGCCAGATAGGTTCTGAGCTTACAATGCGCCTCCGTAAAGAATATCCCACAGGTAATGTTGTTGCCGGCTATATCCCCGGAGCCGAGCCCAAGGGAGAGCTTGCGGAAAGTGGTCCGTCGATGATTGTGGATATCACAAATCCGGCTCAGATCGCTGAAGCAGTTGAGAAATATAAGGTTGACACAATCTATAACCTCGCCGCGCTTCTATCGGCTGTAGCTGAGGCAAAACCACAGCTTGCATGGAAGATTGGTGTCGGAGGGCTTTACAACTGTCTTGAGATTTCAAGAGAGAAAGGATGCGCACTCTTCACTCCGAGCAGTATCGGTTCTTTCGGTCCTGACACTCCACACACAAAAACTCCGCAAGACACGATCCAGCGTCCCGAAACCATCTATGGCGTAACAAAAGTCACAGGCGAGATGCTTTCCGATTACTATGCGCGCCGTTTCGGAGTCGATACCCGTTCCGTGAGATTCCCCGGATTAATATCTTATGTGGCTCCTCCCGGGGGGGGCACCACCGACTATGCCGTTGACATCTACTATTCGGCAGTCAAAGGAGAGGAATTTAAATGTCCCTTAAAACCGGGTACCTTTATGGACATGATGTATATGCCCGATGCATTGCGTGCAGCCATTGAAATCATGGAAGCAGACCCGACAAAGCTCAAACACCGCAATTCCTTCAACATCGCGTCAATGAGCTTTGATCCGGAAATAATCTACAATAAGATCCGGGAATATCGTCCGGACTTCAAGATGACATATGAGCTTGATCCACTGCGTCAAAAGATCGCAGACTCATGGCCCGACAGCCTTGATGACACATGCGCCCGCGAAGAATGGGGATGGAAACCCGAATATGACCTTGACGCCATGACCCGCGACATGCTCCTCAATCTCGAAAAGAAACTCCTCTAACATTTCTATAATTTCATAAAACTTACAATACCCTCGTGTCTATCACACGAGGGTATTTGTTATTTGCCATTATTCATCATATTACATAAGAGAATACCTTACCAACCTGCATATTTTTAATTCAATTTTCTTTACAATTAAAAATCATTCATTAACAATACTTAAGTTTTAAAGACCATTATAATATTTTTAAATCGTTTGCATATTATATATCGAAATAAATTTTAATTTTTATGTTAATTTTTGTAAGAAATTTGCATCATACAAATCATTGCTTTATATTTGCACAAATTTTCGAACATTATTTACATATTTATATTCAGAAATTCAGCTCAAAGGATTTTAGCAAACAGTTTTACCACACATTCTTTGTGGTAAAGTATCAATCCAACGGCAAAAAAAAGATATGACTGCAAAAATCTTCTTCAATATAATATTGATCATATTTTGCACACTCTCCACTACGAATGCCATCGCATCCGAACCAACCAAGACTTCATTCCCGGAGACAACTGCAGATTCAACATCAACGAAATGCGCCCCATTTTTTAATGGCACGCACAAAATCTGTTCGTGTGAATTAAATGGAACGAAATGCAAATTTCCCGACAGATGTGGCAAACCGGATTCAATATATAAATTCTATCTAAAAACAAACGCCCCGGCATGGCTGATGCTTTGGACAAACATAGGAGTGGAATTTGATCTCGACAGACATATAAGTGCTCAGATTCCCGTATATTATTCCGGTTTCAATTATTTCTCATCCAAAACAAAATTCCGGACGCTTGCTTTTATACCGGAAATGCGGTTCTGGCTTAAGTCTGACAATATGGGGTTCTTTGCAAATGCACATATCGGTATAGCATGGTATAACTACGCGAAGAATTCAAACTACCGCTGGCAGGATCACAACCGTAATTCACCGGCATATGGCGGTGGTCTGGGCATCGGTTATCGTTTCCATTTTGTGAAAAACCACAGATGGACAATGGAAGCGGGAATAGGAGCCGGAATCTATTATCTTGATTACGATATTTTCCAGAACCGGCACAATGGACTTCGAGTTGGGCGCGAACATAAGATGTTTTATGGCATTGATCAGGCATTCGTTTCATTCTGTTACAGCTTTGACATTGTCAGGAAAGGAGGTTGCAAATGAGCAGCCTAAGGATTTATTTTCATATGATTCTGGCATCATTGCTCCTGCTCACTTCAAGTTGCGTGCATGAATGGCCCGAGGACGTTTCTCCCCGACGGAGCATAATCCTCAATATTACCCATTCCCAAGGATGGAACCAACATGAAATGACCGTCACAAGAGCGGAAAATCCCGGAGTGCTTGCAAGATTTCATTTCCAGATCTTTAATGCGGGCAGCGCAACATCTCCAATTGCAGAATATGTATTCACCAGTTCGGATCTTGACCGAAAAGATTTTTCAATGGCAATAGAGCTCTGTGCCGGGTCTTACGACTTATACGCATGGAGTGACTATTGCGACATCAATTCAGGAATCTCATTATATTTCAACACCTCCGATTTCACATCCATTCATTACACCGAACCATACCAAGGAAACAATGAGACAAGAGATGCTTTCCGAGGCATGTCTTCATTCACCGTTGAGAATACTCTCGAAGCTGAATACCACCAAACCGTAGAATTGCAACTTGAACGTCCGCTTGCCAGATATGAATTTCGCGCCACCGATATCATGAAGTTCATAGAACAAGAGACCACACGAGGTGAACTAACCCGTGATGCGGCTCTGAAAGTGCAAGGTATCGATAAATACAGAGTGAATATGATTTACACAGGATATATGCCCTCAAAATTCAATAATATATTGAACCGTCCTGTTGATTCGAGGCTGGGGATGCGCTACGATGCAAATATCGTTATTTTGTCCGATTCCGAAGAAGCTCGTCTCGGGTTTGACTATGTTATGGTCAATGGTCACGAATCAAGCATACCCGTAGCATTGGAGGTATATAACACCAAAGGAGAAATGATTGCCCGCACTAATTCAGTAAACGTTCCTACTCAACGCGCCCGCAACACCATTATACGGGGAAAATTCCTGACATCAATGGCAACCGGAGGTATCGGCATCAATCCTGATTTCGATGGTGACTTCAATATAGAAATAAGATAACACAAAAACGATATAATACTACAATTAATCAGAAACTTCAATTAACAGAACATGAAAAAGATTCTTTTGTCAGCTTCGGCTGTAACGCTCCTGATTGGAGCTGCGTCCTGCTCGCAGGAGGAAGTTGTCAATCCTGCTCTTAATGGCGATGGCAACGTGAACATAACCCTTTCTCTCCCGGGAGGCATGGGCACCAGAGCTTTTGCAGATGGGCTCACTGCCAATGATCTTGAAATGGCTGTTTATGACGCGGAAACCAACAATCTCGTCTATTCGCCGGCTCCGGTATCTTTCAACAACTCCCTTACCACAACCGTTTCTCTCAATCTCGCCAACGGTCGTGCATACAAGATCGCATTCTTCGCCCACAAGAAAGGGGGCGCCTATTCCTTCAGTGCTGAAGATAAACAAATCACTGTCGATTATTTGGCAATGAACACCACTTACAACACCGATGATTTCGATTGCTTCTATACTCTCTACACCACCGGAGTCATCACTGGTCCGATTTCCGACAATGTCACCCTCTCCCGACCTGTAGCACAGGTAAACTGGGGAACAGCCGACCTTAAGGATCCATCAGTGACTGCAACATCTGCTTACGATATCGATGACAATGGAGAAGCAAGAAATCTTGTCACCAAAGTCACAACCAAAGCCTACACACAGTTCAGTCTTCTTGACAGTGATGTTGTCGCATCGAGTGAAACGGATGTGGAGCTTCCGCATCTTGCGCGCCCTGCCGGTGAGACATTCCCTGTGGATCCTTCAACTTACAGCTATGTATCAATGCAATATCTTATGATGCCCAAAGCTTCGACACTCGTGGATATTACACTTGAGGCTACTAATGCTCCCGGTGCGTCTGCATTGAGCACCGTTACAGTGACAAACGCTCCGGTTCAAGCAAACTATCGTACAAACATCTATGGCAAACTACTTGTGAATTCTGCTGATTTCAACGTATCCAAGGAGCCTAATTTCGAGGGAGAATATCCTGTAACTCCGGGTGAATTTGATGAAACTGTATTGTCAAAAGGTGGCGTTGTCACTGTCGCAACTCCGGTGGAGGAAATAACAATCCCGGCTTCACTTGACGCTCCTCTAACCCTTCTGGTAAATCAGCCTATAGGTAAAATCAACCTTCCGGCTTCCAACGATCAGTCAATCACTGTCAATGTTGCCAAGAATATAGACTATCCGGAATTTGCATTCACGGCAAACTCTACTATAAAGGATTTCACCCTCAAAGGAGATCCCACCTCTTCAAAAACAACAAAAGGGTTCATTTTCCTTTCTACCCACGGAGTAGAAGTCACTCATAGCGTACGTCCCGCCATGCTCGAGAACTTTACACTTGACGGCATTAATTTCGAAGGTGGTGGTTTTATTCCACAGTATACAGTCAGCACGAAAAACATTGTGATCAAGAATTGTAAATTCACAGATTGTGTTGCTTCTGCCGTTGGAATACAACATGCCCGCGGTGGCAAAGACGAAACTGCAGAAGGTCTTACAATCGAGAATTGCGAGATTTCATACGCTGCATCACTCTCTTCAAGTGTTAACGCTCTCTATATCCTCGATGTACAGGGAAATATAGCCATTAAGAATAATGTTATCAAGGATATGAACTATCACGGCATCTTTGTATCCTGCGATGCTGAATCAAATGGAAACATCGCACATGCAAGTTCTATCGAAATCAGCGGAAACACAATCACAGGAGCTGCTGCCAGAGATGGTATCAAAATTGAGAATGAGAAAAAAGCCGCAATATCTATTACAGACAATAACATTATTGTTAGCGAAAATGCAATCCGCGTAAAGAATGCCCTCGACGGCAACTCTCTTGGTCTCACAGGTAATACCCTCGACATGAAGAATGCGAAACCATATAGCGAAGCTGATGGCGAGCCTTGTGCTATCCTGCTAATCAACAGCACCGAGAATACTGAGACCGCATCCGTTACGGTTGACAACAACACTGTCCTCAATTCGAACGGTCATGATGTGGAAATCAAAAATGTAAAGAGATAATAGCAGCTCAAACATCGTCAAATCATTATAATTCTTTAAATTTTGTTAATTTAAATAGAATATAGCGACATTTACTGATAAAAACTGAAAACTCTAATTGAGTTTTCAGTTTTTTTTATTTAACTTTGCGGACGTTTACCATCAATTTTAGGCAACTAACCATTTAATGGAACAGAATTCTATTTCTCAGGATGCATATGAGAAGCTGCTGAAAGCAATCCTCCCGATCATATTGAAAAACGGCATGAAAGTAACAACCATGGACAAAGTTGCTTCAACCTTGTCCATGTCAAAACGCACTCTCTACGAAATTTTTGAAAGCAAGGAGGAAATGCTGAAAGCGGTGATAGGATATTACCATAATGAGCACATCCGCACGCTCACCCGCATCTTCAATGAATCGGAAACAATCATTGAGGCGTTTTACCATATCCTCAAAACCCTGCAAAGAGTCATGGAGCAGGCAAGTTCGGATTTTTTCCGCGACATGGATTGCCAGTATGCAAAATTGCGCCCGGTCTACGATGACCAGTCAGATACATGGCAGACAAACATGCTGAAAGCTATTGAGGAAGGTCTGAAGCAAGGAGTTTTCCGCACAGACGTCAATTACCCCATCATTCTCAGAATGTTCCGGATCCAGATGGAATCACTAAAACGTATGGAGGAATTCCTGCCGTCAGACGTAACCCTTTCCGAAGCTTTCGATACCGTGAGCATGAGCTTCCTCCGGAGCATCGCTTCCCAGAAAGGAATAGTAATTTTGGAAAAAGTGCGGAAGGAGGATCTGGAAGAAAAATCCCAAAACAAGACAAAATAAATTAATCTTATTCATAATCAAATGACAGTCAGAAGATCAGTTTTAGCGATGCTATCGCTGTTGTTGTCGATGACAGCAATGGCACAGTCGGCATTTACCGACACGCTGAGATTATCACGGGAGCAATGCATATCAATAGCGTTGCAAGACAATCCCACAATCAGGGTTGCCGATCTCGAAGTGAAACGCGTTGATTATTCAAAGAAAGAGGTTATAGCCAGCCTCTTCCCCTCCATCGATTTTTCGGGAGCTTATCAACGCACCATCGAATTGCAGACCATGAGTCTGAACATGGGCGGACAATCCAATAAAATCAAGATGGGTACGGACAATATGTGGAATTTCGGGTTCTCGGCAGCGATGCCTCTCGTGAACGCTTCGCTCTGGAAATCCATCAAGATATCCGACACTCAGATTCTCTCCACTCTTGAATCGGCAAGAGCGTCACGTCTTGACATGGTGAACAATGTGAACCAAGCATATTACAGTCTGCTTCTCGCTATCGCATCACGCGATGTGATCCGTCAGAACTATGAAATAGCAAAACTCAATGCCGACGTTTATAAAAAACAATTCGATCAAGGCACCGCTTCGGAATATGATGTGCTCCGCAGTCAGGTGCAGGTAACAAACGTTGAGCCTGAACTCCTTCAGGCAGACATTGCCGTGCGGCAATGTCAGTTGCAACTCAAAGTGCTTATGGGAATGGACTCAGCCGTAGAAGTCATGCCGAATGTGACGCTTAAACAAATGCAGAGCGATATGTTCGGCTACACCACAGCGCTTAATCGTTCTCTCGCCAACAACACTTCGCTACGTTCGCTCGATATCCAGACCGATATGGCTCGTCAGAATGTGACACTTAAGAAATTCGCATGGATCCCTACCCTTGCTGTAACCTATAATATCAACTGGAATGCACTCAGCAATGGCAATGCCCTTAAAAATCAGGAATTCAATCCCTATTCCAATGTTGGTCTTGCCCTTCAGGTGCCAATATTCTCCGGAGGTTCCAAATATTACAGCGTAAAGCAGGCTCAAGTGCAACTCAAGGAGATGGAATTCCAACGCGAGAATCTTGTAAATTCGCTAAATATGCAGGTTGATCTTGCCATCGACAACATAAACAAGCAAGTGAAACAGATCGCAGCAAGCGAAGAGGGAATGCGTCAAGCTGCAAAAGCCTATGAAATCATGCAGAAGAGTTTCGAAATCGGAGCTGCAACATATCTTAACCTCCGCGACAGCGAACTTGCAAACACCTCTGCACAGCTCTCATATCTTCAGAGTATTTACAATTATCTTGTCTCAACCAGTGAGCTTGACCTGCTCCTCGGTAAAGATCAGGATTATTCAACAGTTTCCACACGCTAAAACATATCGTCATGAACAAAATATTTCTCACATCCGCTGCCTTCTCCCTTATGCTGCTCGGGGCATGTTCAGGAAGCGACAAAAAAGAATCCGAGACACAGAAAGAGTCCGCTCCTGTAGTAAAGACTATGCAGGTTAACGATCGCGAAGTGAACCAGATCGGCAAATATACTGCCACTGTAGAACCCGAACTTATCAACAACATCTCCTCTTCGGCTCCCAACCGAATCAAGCAGATTCTTGTGGATGAAGGCATGAGGGTATCTGCGGGTCAGAAACTCGTGGTGATGGATGATGTAAACACCACAAGCTATCAGCTGCAACTCGACAATGCAAAGGCCAATCTCAAAAATATCGAGGTTGACTATAACCGCGCACTTGAACTCTATAAGATCGGAGGCGGAACAAAGCAACAGGTTGATCAGATGGAAACCCAGCTCATCAACGCCAAGAATGCTGTGGCTTCGGCTCAGCGTGCTTTGCGCAATATCAGCGAAAATACAGTGCTGACATCCCCGATTTCGGGAGTGGTTACAGCCCGCAATTACGATCCGGGAGACATGACCGGTTCTCTTCCGATTCTCACCGTGGCAAGAACCCAGCCGGTGAAGATCGTTATAAATATCTCTGAAAGCGAACTCGCCAAAGTGAAACGAGGAATGCCGGCAATCGTAACGTTCGACACCTATGGCGATGAGATCTTCAACGGAACCGTCACCCTTGTCTCTCCGACCGTAGACCATGCTTCGCGCACATTCGGAGCAGAAGTGACTCTTCCCAATTCCGACAACCGTATCCTTCCGGGCATGTTCGGTCGCGTGGAACTCAGCCTCGGCACAGCCCGTCGCGTAGTAGTTCCGGACAAAGCCGTTGTTAAACAGCCGGGATCAGGCAATCATTATGTTTACGTGTATAATCCCGATGGCACAGTGAGCTACAACAAAGTCGAACTCGGACAGCGTCTTGGCGATTCTTATGAGTTGATCAGCGGAGTAGAACCCGGTTCCACAGTTGTGGTTTCAGGTCAGACGCGTCTCGCAAACGGCACAAAAGTAACAGTCTCAAAATAATTAAGGCGTTAGGTTTTAGGCTTTAGGCGTTAACAATTCCTAATTCATAACTCCTAATTCCTAATTATTCATTAAACATTTCACATTAAACATTAAACTCAATGTCCCTATATAGTTCAGCAGTAAAAAGACCGGTGATGACGACGCTTTGCTTCGTCACAGTCATCATCCTCGGTCTCTTCTCTCTGGCAAAACTCCCTATCGACCTTTATCCGGACATCGATACAAACTCCATCATGGTAATCACCATGTATCCGGGAGCTTCTGCCAAAGATATAGAGCAAAATGTCACAAAGCCGCTTGAGAATACTCTCAATTCTGTGGAGCATCTGAAGCATATCACCTCCACTTCAAGAGAGAACACCTCCGTTATCACTCTTGAATTCGAATATGGTTACGACATCGATGTGTTAACCAACGACGTGCGTGACAAACTCGACATGGTGAAATCGCAGCTTCCGGATGATTCGGAAAATCCGATTATCTTCAAGTTCTCCACCGACATGATCCCAATCTGTCTGCTTTCAGTGCAGGCAAACGAGAGTATGGCGGGTCTGTATAAAATACTTGATGACAATGTGGCAAACCCGCTGGCACGTGTCGACGGAGTCGGTTCCGTGTCAATTTCCGGTGCGCCCAAACGTGAGGTCCATGTGTATGTCGACCCCAACAGACTCGAGGCATACAACCTGTCGGTAGAGCAGATTGCATCGGTGATCGGTGCGGAGAACCGCAACGTTCCGGGAGGATCTTTCGATATTGGTTCGAACACATATGCTCTCCGCGTGCAGGGTGAGTTTGAAGAAACCTCTCAGATGGAGAAGATTCCTGTTGGAAGCTTCCAGGGCAAGATAATTTATCTTAGCGATGTAGCCAAGATCGTTGACAGCCTTGAAGAGCGTACCCAGCAGACCTACAACAACGGTAAGGAAGGTGCAATGATTGTTATTCAGAAACAGAGTGGTGCCAATTCCGTTGAGATCTCCAACAAAGTGATGGCAATGCTCCCCTCTCTGGAGAAGAATCTCCCTTCCGATGTAAAGATCGGTGTGATTGTAGATACATCCGACAATATCCGCAACACTATTGCAGCTCTCGTTGAGACTGTGATGTATGCACTTCTTTTCGTGATGATTGTGGTGTTCGTATTCCTCGGACGCTGGCGCGCCACGATGATTATTGTCATCACTATCCCTGTATCGCTCATTGCCTCATTCATATATCTTTATGCAACAGGCAATACTTTGAATATCGTATCCCTCTCAGCTCTCTCCATATCAATCGGTATGGTTGTGGACGATGCCATTGTGGTGCTTGAAAACGTTACGACCCATATTGAGCGCGGAGCCGATCCGAAACAGGCGGCTGTTCATGGAACTAATGAGGTGGCAATATCCGTTATAGCGTCAACACTAACTCTTATTGCGGTATTCTTCCCCCTTACTCTCGTGACCGGTATGACCGGCGTTCTTTTCCGTCAGCTCGGTTGGATGGTGACAATCATGATGATAATCTCAACCACCTGCGCCCTTTCACTCACCCCTATGCTTTGCAGCCAGTGGCTCAAACTTAAGGGTAAGGCAACAGACGGCAATAAGAAAAACTGGTACTCCTACATTGAGAAAGGTCTTGACAAATTCGACAATGCGTATGCCTCTCTATTGAGAAAGGTTGTGACTCACCGCACTGTCACTATTGTCATCTGCCTCGGAATCTTCGTGGGATCAATATTCCTTATGAGATTTGTTGGAACCGAATTCTTCCCTACTCAGGATGACGGTCGTCTTGGTGTGAGCCTCGAACTCCCGATCGGCTCCAGAGTTGAGGAAGCGCAGGAAGTCACAGCGCGTCTTGACTCTCTATGGCGTAAGAAATATCCCGAGATCACGGTCATGAACTATACGGTTGGTCCTGCAAGTTCTGACAATACATTTGCATCTCTCTCCGATAATGGATCGCATATCATCTCAATGAACATCCGACTTCTCGATCCGGGCGATCGCAAGCGTGGCATACGTGAGATCGCAGAGGAGATGCGTCGTGACCTTGCACAAAAATTCCCTGAATATAAGAAAGCCCAGGTGAACATCGGTGGTGGTCGTGGACAGGGAATGGGCGGTCAGAGCACCGTCGATTTCGAAATTTATGGTTACGACTTTGATGAAACCGACCGCGTTGCGGCAGAACTGAAGCAGATTCTCGAAGGAATCAACGGCACAGCCGACGTAACAATATCACGTTCCGACTATCAGCCGGAATATCAGGTAGACTTCGATCGTGAGAAACTTTCAATGTATGGCATAAGCCTCCAGACAGCCGCCTACTATCTCCGCAACCGCATCAACGGATCTACCGCATCTCAATTCCGCGAAGACGGTGAGGAATATGACATCAAGGTGATGTATGCTCCCGAACACCGCACAAGCATTGAGGATATTGAGAACATCCTTATCTATTCTTCCGAAGGTAAGGGAATACGCCTCAAGGAACTCGGAACAGTTGTTGAACGCTTCACGCCACCTACCATCGAACGTAAGGACCGTGAACGTATCATCACGGTCTCCGCCGTTGTGGATGGTGTGCCTATGAGCGAGGTTGTGACCTCCGCCGAAGCAGAAATGGCGAATATCGATCTTCCATCCGGTGTTACCATTCAGATTGCAGGTAGCTACGAGGATCAGCAGGATTCATTCAGTGATCTTCTTATGCTCGGAGTGCTCATCATAATTCTTGTGTATATCGTGATGGCTGCTCAGTTCGAGTCACTGACATATCCCGGAATCATCATGACCTCACTTCTGTTTGCCTTCTCCGGAGTATTCCTGATTCTTTGGCTTACGGGACACACCTTGAACGTGATGTCGATGATCGGAGCCATCATGCTTATCGGTATTGTGGTGAAGAACGGTATCGTGCTCATAGACTATATCACGCTTAACCGTGAACGAGGAATGTCAATCCGCAGGGCTGTGATTGACGGAGGTCGTTCGCGTCTGCGCCCGGTGGTCATGACCACACTCACCACCATCCTCGGTATGGTGCCTATGGCGGTAGGTACCGGTCAGGGAGCCGAAATGTGGCGTCCGATGGGAACAGCCGTAATCGGAGGTCTCACCTTCTCGACAGTGCTCACACTCCTCTTCGTGCCTGTGCTCTATTGTGTATTCGCCGGCAATGGAGTGAAGAGAACGCGTCGCAAACTCCGCGCAACACACTCGAAATAAAATCCTCTCCCTCTCTCCTCCCTCTCTCCTCCCTCTTTCACACTCTCTTCACCCCTCTCCTCCCCATCCAGCCCTATATCGCCTCATACCCCATACCCCCATATAGGGTCCAAAAGAAAGAAAAAAAATGAAAGCAATATTCATCTCATATGACCAGGCACATCATGAAAACATCATCGATGTGCTGACCCGCATGTCTTGCCGAGGCTTCACAGCCTTCGGCGAGGTGCAGGGACGCGGAAGCCACACCGGCGATCCGCACTATGGCACTCATGCATGGCCCTCGCTGGCATCAGCAATCCTTACCTTTGTAGACGATGACCGTGTAGAGCCCGTGCTCCGGCGTCTTAAAGAGCTCGACGAAAGTAAACCCCTGCTCGGGCTCCGCGCCTTCGTCTGGGACACAATCACCACAATCTGATTGCGCTTCGACGGCAAAATATCCTTGCAATAAGAAGATTAATCTTTATTGCAAACTTAATGACAAACTTTAATTCCCTTAAATTCTCTTCAACTGTTGCAAAAGTTACAAAATATTTGTAACTTTGCAACAGATTCGCGCACGTGGCGTAATTGGTAGCCGCGCTAGACTTAGGATCT
>DAWBVG010000157.1:0-2000 GCA_052279865.1 Muribaculaceae bacterium | reverse complement strand
GGTTTTAGGCTTTAGGTTTTAGGCTTTAATTCAACTTTAAACATTAAACATTCAACATTCTTTAAGAGGTGAGGGCGCTGATAGCATTGATGGTTATGATACTGCTTCTTGCGGCTTGCCGCGAGGAGAAGAAGGTTGACGTTGCTTCCGGACTGAATCCGGCGAGGATGGCAACCATGACGACAAAGAATATTTCAACCCTTATTTCCGATTCGGGAGTTATACAGTATAAAATCGTTGCGCCGCTATGGCAGGTGTTTGACGAAGTGGATACTCCATACTGGAATTTTCCACAGGGTTTGTATTTGCAGAAATATGATCCCTATTTCCATGTGATAGCAACAGTGGCATCGGATTCAGCGAAATATTTCAAAAATGAACGTCTATGGCGTCTTGAGGGACATGTGGAAATGACGAAGGTGCCAAAGGATCTGTTTCTTTCCGAACGTGTATTTTGGGATCAGCGCAAGGGACAGATTTACAGCGATACGTTCATACATATAGAGAATGCCACTCATGTGCTTGAAGGAACTGGATTTGTTTCCAATGAAAATCTTACTCAATACAGAATCCTGAATCCAGAAGGTATTTTCCCTGTAAATAAAGATTCTATATAAAATGATTCTACCGTTAAGTCTCGCAATAATAATAACGTTGATCGCCATTGCATTCTCGGGATTGTTTTCCGGATGTGAGATAGCCTTTGTGCAGAGTTCGAAAGTAAGGATGGAGATCGATGCGGCGCGTGGTGGTCTTGTTGACAAGATAATCAAAGGATTTTCGAGACATGAGGATATGTTTATATCTACTCTCCTTGTTGGAAATAATGTGGTGCTCGTTATATATGGTATCTCTTTTTCTGCTATAGTGAATCCTATCTTTGAAGAATGGTTTCATAATAATGAAGCTCTTACGCTTATCTCCAATACCGTATTTTCCACTCTTGTTATACTGCTTCTTGGCGAGTTCCTGCCGAAAACCACATTCCGGATCAATCCCAATTTCATGATGCGTCTGTTGGCGTTGCCGCTTTATCTTATATATCTTGTGCTTTATCCCGTTTCATGGTTTGTTTCTATAATATCAAAAGGATTGATGAAACTTTGCGGTCTTGATTCCGAAGAGGAGGATAAGACCAGGCTGACTATGGATGAGCTTGACGATTATATCCAGCAGAGCATAGAAGACCGTCAGAACGGTCAGGTAGTGGAGAATGAGGTTAAGATATTCCGGAATGCAATAGATTTCAAGGATACGCAGATTTCAGAATGTATGATCCCTCGCAATGAGATTGTGGCTGTGCCTCTTGTGGGAACTACTCGAGAGAAACTTATAAAGGTATTTACGGCAACGGGTCTTTCTAAGGTGGTAGTCTATCGTGATGACATAGATGATGTGGCGGGATACATCCATATCTCGGAAATGTTTAATTCTACGGCAGACTGGAGACGCAAACTCAAGCCTGTGATATTCACTCCTGAAACCATGCTTGCTAATAAAATGATGCGTCGCATGATGAGTGAAAAACGTACCTTGGCAATGGTAGTGGATGAGTTTGGTGGAACATCCGGTCTTGTGACTCTGGAAGATATAGTGGAGGAGATTTTTGGCGAGATAGAGGATGAGCATGATGTTAAGAAACTCGTGGCGCGCGAATTGTCGGCTGGTGTGTATGAGTTTTCGGGGAGAATAGAGATTTCAGCCATCAATGAAGATTTTGGATTGGGAATAAAGGAGAGCGAAAGCTACCACACTCTTTCTGGATATATTCTCGAGAGTCTGCAGGCTCTTCCGGGACAGGGAGATACCTTTACGATAGAAGACCTTACATTTACAATAGAGAAGATGACAACGACTCGAATAGAGCTCGTTAAGATAGAAACGAAAAAAGATGCCTGAGAGGGCATCTTTTTGCTGTTAGATATTATCTGAATATTATATTCGGTGGGAACGAACCCGATGGCGATAGTCAGAATCTAAATGGGATACGGGTTAACGAT
>DAWBVG010000156.1:0-5165 GCA_052279865.1 Muribaculaceae bacterium | reverse complement strand
CGGAATTGACAATTTCCCGAAAGCTTGACGGCGGGATAGCTCAGTTGGTTAGAGCGTCGTATTCATAACCCGGAGGTCTCGAGTTCAATTCTCGATCCCGCTACTTAAAAAGGCGAGCTTTTTTAGCTCGCCTTTTTAACTTTTAGGAGTGTCATTTGTTAATATTAACAAATCAGGGAACGTTTTGTGTGGACATCTACAGTTGCCCTATTTCATAAGATTTCATAAATTTTACTGCTATGGCTACAATGTATGAGACAATCATGAATCTGCCACTCTTCAAGGGATTGAGTCATGAGCAGGTTTCATCTTTTCTTGAAAAAACACACATAAAATTCTCAAAATATTCTGACAGAGAAAAAATAGTCTCTGCAGATGAACGTGCAGCAGAGGTTAAATGCATAATTTCAGGTCAAGTACGTTTATCTCATATTATCGGGTATAACAACCAACTAAAACTAACAGAACTACGCAAAGGGAATGAGATGCTTGGTGCAGATAGGCTTTTTGGCATGGACACCACATATGGAACAGATATTTGCGCTGTTGGGAATGTAAGCACGATGGAATTCAGCAAAGAACAATATCAAAATCTTCTTCATGCTGGCTCAATATATCTTTTAAATTATCTCAATTCTTTATCATACGGAGCACAAATCCGATTTAATATCTTTAATGATTATCCCAAAGGTGGTTTTATCGCAACTTGTAGAAGACTGATTCACACTTACTGCGTCAAAAATTCTGAAGAAATCACATTCTTCTTCGATTCTGAGGAATTTGCCGAGTTTTGCAATATTGATATCAATTCTTTCAAAAAAGAAATTATTGACCTCGAAAGTCTCGGAGCAATCAAACAGATTCCTGGGGGATTCACAATAATCTCGGAAAAATTTTTTGAAGCATAATACAAATTGACTTTCTTGTACTTTTTTTTGACATTAGGAAGATAATGGTTATCTTTGTGCCTAAATCCAAAATTCAACTTTCGTAAGCGTAAAGTTGAGGTATATAAGTTTAATCGTATTCTGAACAGTTTATGTGTGCCTTTATTTCCTGCTATATACGGAGTTTTTAAAGGAATGTCAACAAACAAAACTTTTAAGCTTATAAACTTTAAATTGAAGCTTGCGGAGCTTAAATAAAAAAATATTATGGCTTCAAATACCGCTATGAAAACTCGCCTCATCGTAATGAATTTTCTTGAGTTCGCCGTATGGGGTTGTTATCTCGTTTCGATGGGTATATACCTTGGTTCTGTAGGATTGGGTGACCGCATCTTCTGGTTTTATACAGGTCAAGGGCTTGTATCTCTTTTCATGCCAGCGCTTATAGGCATTGTTGCCGATAAGTGGGTGCCAGCCCAGAAAATGCTAAGCCTGTGTCATGGCATAGCCGGTATCTTTATGATCCTCGCCGGATGGTATTGCTGGCAGAGCAACGGAAATGTAAACTTCGGAACTCTCTTTACTTTCTATACGCTATCAATAGCATTCTTCATGCCAACAATAGGGCTTGCAAATTCGGTTGCGTTTAATGCTCTAAATAAAGCCGGACTCGACACGGTAACCGCTTTCCCCCCGATTCGCGTCTTCGGCACAATCGGTTTTATTTGTGCGGAATTGTTTGTCAACTTCACAAATTTTCAATCAACATATGCGCAGTTCATCTCCTCAGGAGTAGTCAGCCTGGTTCTTATGATTTATGCTCTGACAATGCCCAACTGCCCGGTCAATCCCTCGTCTGGTTCATCTTTGACAGAAACGCTCGGACTCTCTGCCTTCAAACTTTTCAAACGCCGCACAATGGCTGTGTTCTTCATATTCTCCATGCTTCTTGGTGTTTGCCTTCAGATTACCAACAGCTACGGCACAATGTTTATAGATTCATTCCAGAATATTGCTGAATACGCTGAAACCTGGGGCGCCAAGAATGCGACAGCTCTAACAGCCATCTCCCAGGCAAGCGAGGCATTATGCATACTTCTTATACCTTTCTGTCTAAAACGATTCGGCATAAAGGGAGTAATGCTCATGGCGATGTTGGCATGGGTTTTCAGATTCGGATTCTTCGGTATAGGCAACACTGGCTCAGGACTCATCTGGATAATTCTTTCATGTATAGTGTATGGAGTGGCATTCGATTTCTTCAATGTTGCGGGGGGTCTCTTCGTGGATCAACAGACAGACAAGAAACTCCGTTCGAGCGCACAGGGTTTGTTCATGATAATGACAAACGGCATCGGTGCAAGTGTCGGCACATTCCTTGCCGGAACACTTGTTGTAAACAAACATGTTGACATGTCGGGCATCACATCTCCTGAAGATAATCTTATAGGTTGGCAACATTCATGGTTCATATTCGCCGCATATGCTTTGGTAATAAGCATACTGTTTATGCTTATTTTCAAAGCACCCAAACATCCCGAGAACTTAAGTGTCGAAAAAGCTGTGGATATGGGAGGTGGTGATCCCGAAGGAATGGCAGAATAACCCTGTAAATAACATATACCCTATGATTCGTTTTTATGCTCCAGATATTGAAACAGACACCTCTCTGCCGGAGATGGAGTCGGGTCATTGCTGCAGAGTGTTGAGAATGAAAGAGGGCGACACAATCCATGCTGTGGATGGCAAGGGCTTTGCTTATGAATGCGTCATAACAGATGCGAATCCGAAAAAAACCGAACTCAAAATAGTTTCCCGTTCTGAAGAGAAACGTCATTGGGAACCTCGGATTACGCTTGCTGTGGCTCCGACCAAAAACATTGACAGAATGGAATGGCTGCTTGAAAAAGCAACAGAAATCGGTATTGACCGAATTATATTCCTCAAATGCGCAAGAAGCGAAAGGAAGGACGTCAAAACCGACAGGCTGAATAAAATACTCATTTCAGCCATGAAACAGAGCATGAAAACGACACTTCCGGAATTTTGTGGCATGAAGACATTCAAGGAATTCATCAAGGATCTTGACTCATCCAAAGATGAGAGCATAAAAATTATGGGATATTGCTCGGAAGAATTTCCAAGAAAGGAACTTGTCAATGTCTATGAGGCTGGGAAGAACGTCACTTTGTTGATTGGTCCTGAAGGTGACTTTTCTCCTGAAGAAGTTGAAACGTCCGTCAAGGCAGGATTCATACCTGCCACATTCGGCAATACCCGGTTACGCACCGAAACCGCAGCTCTTTATGCTCTTGCCGCAATCCATGTTATCAACGCTTTAAAAACAAATGAATAAGTCATGACTGACAATATAACAGAATATATAAATTCAAGTGCCATCGGCAACTTCTTTCTTCTTGCCGGTCCTTGCGTGATTGAAGGTGAGGAAATGGCTCTTGACATTGCGGAGAAACTTCTTAATATCTCCTCCGATCTTGATATCCCTTATATTTTTAAAGGAAGTTATCGAAAAGCTAATCGCAGCCGTCTGGATTCCTTCACCGGAATAGGAGACGAAAAAGCGCTCAAGATATTGAGAAAAGTAAAGGAAACATTCCATATTCCGGTAGTAACTGATATCCATTCTGCCGAAGAAGCCCCTATGGCAGCTGAATATGTAGACATACTCCAAATTCCGGCATTCCTATGTCGACAGACTGAGCTGCTCGTGGCGGCAGCTAAAACCGGCAAGATGGTAAACATAAAAAAAGGACAGTTCCTTGCTCCTTCTTCAATGCGTTTCGCGTGCGAGAAAGTACACGAATCAGGCAACGACAAGGTTGCAGTAACCGAACGTGGCTCATTCTTCGGCTATGGAGACCTTGTGGTAGATATGCGCGGAATTCCGGTAATGAAAAAGGAATGTGAATGCCCGGTGATAATGGACATAACACATTCCCTTCAGCAGCCCAATGGAGCCGATGGTGTCAGCGGTGGTCTTCCGCAATTGATCTCCACAATTGCGAAGTCTGGACTGGCTGCCGGTGCCGACGGAATATTTATGGAGACTCATCAGAATCCAGCTGTTGCAAAAAGTGATGGAGCAAATATGCTCCCTCTTGATCAGGCAGCCGAACTGTTGAAGAATCTTACCACCCTTCGCATTGCGCTTAACGATATGAACATATAATTCCAACAACGATATAATTAACATCTAAATGAAAATAAAAGTATTGCTTTTAAGTCTGACACTCTTTGCCTGCGCAGGTGCGGGTGCTCAGCAAATCAGCCCGCTCACCAAAGCCGTGCTTCGCGGGTATCAGGAAATCCTGAATGAGAATCCTAAAGATTACACCACCCTGTATCAGCGTGCCACACAGTATTACAACCTATCAATGTATGACGAGGCTCTCGTTGATATCGTCAAAGCTCTTGACTACACTCCCGAAAAAGAAAAAGATCTCAGAATAGACGAATATTCAATGCTTGCCGATATCTACATTCAGACGAAAGAATACGACAAGGCACTTACCGCCGTCAATAATGCTCTCGCCCTTGCGCCTCAGGACTATGCATTGCTCTATAAAAAAGGCAATGTTGCTCTTTACTTGAATCGTCCTGAAGATGCTTATCAATCATTTGCAGCAATGCAACGCCTTAAAAGCCGCAGCCAGGAAGCCTTTTTCGGCATGGCAAGAGCAGACATAATGATGAATAAGACAGAGGATGCCAAAGAGCTTATCAAACAAGCTGAAAATGCCGATCCAAGTAATTACCTTACATATTGCCGCATTGGAGAACTCTATGAGGACATGCATGAGGATGAGAACGCTGCTGCCAACTATCTGAGTGCATTCAGTCTGGCAGACGGAAAATCGAGTCGTCCACTTGAATCGTTGATAAACCTTGCATACAAAAACTATCCCGCTGTTGAATCCGCCATCCAATATGCGGTATCTCGCACATCCAATACGGATCCGCTCTATTTCCTCCAGGCAAGCATAGCCTTCAACAGCGGAAACTATAGACAAGCATATGAAGGATTTACAAGTCTTTTGCAATCAAAAGAGGGGCAAATAGCATCTGTTTATGCAAATATGGCACGCTGCTGCATTGCTCTTGACAAGATTGCCGAAGCTACAACCAATGCAAGTCTTGCAGTGCTTAAAGAAAACAGTGTATCCACTCAAATTGTAAAAGCAGAAGCGGAATTAGCTGCCGGCAATCCTTCTGCCGCTCTTCTTGCGGCAACCAAGGCACTGCACATTGATGCCAATT
>DAWBVG010000155.1:0-4987 GCA_052279865.1 Muribaculaceae bacterium | reverse complement strand
GATGTGTATAAGAGACAGCATCAAGACCGAAGCGTTTTGTGAAGTTGAAAGTCACACCTACTGAGGGATTGAAGAGGAAAACGCCGGCTTCGTCATATGACTGCCAGCCACCACCAATACGTGTCCCGACGAATGGGGAAACTTTGCGACCACGAAGGAAATTATAACGCACATCTGCGAAGACGTTGATAAAAGCACCGGCATCTGTTTCTGTTTCATCTGAATTGTAAACGTCATAGTTGTAGAAATGTCCAGTAATGTCGAGACCGGCACCAAGGAAGAGACCACCGAAAAGTTCCACACCATGGCTGGTGGAGATACCGAATGACGGACCAGTCTCATGATCTGAATCACCGGGAGGAACCATTACTCCGCCTTGAAGGTCTACATAACCTTTGTAACGAACCTGTGCTGTCACTGTGCTTGCTCCTATGAGCAAAATGGTTAGAATCAAAAGAATCTTTTTCATTGTTTTGTTGGTTTAATTGGGTTAATATATAGTTTGATTTGTTTAAGAAACTAAGATGACAAAGAGTCGGCTATGTTCCCATTTGTTAAGTGATTTAACACAAAATTAATATTTTCCCGATTAAATATCCAACAAATCAAGATATATTTTTCGGGGGGGGTAAAACGTTGATTATTAATTGGTTAACAATTGGTAAAATTTGTTTTACCACCCCCATGTTTTTGTTATTTAGAAATCAAAGGCTACGCTAATAGCGATACCGCTGAGATTCTCTGTATACGTGTATGGCGTGTAGCCATATCCGTAATACGTAACTTTAGCTTGTTGTAGCTGGTATCCTATGCCGAATCCGAGCCCAATTTTCTTATGTCCAAAATAGAAATGGCATCCGATCTCCGGAGCGAAAAATAATCCCTGAAGATCTACAAAATTGTAGCCCAGTTTCACATCAAGATATGGAGAGAAATTTTTTCTTAGAATATTATGGATTTCTCCTCTTATATTTACAAATACAGGAATGCTCGTGTATGTGTCGTCTTCCCAATAATCATTCGGATCAAACCACCCTGTGATTCCGGTGCCAAGACCCACAAACAATTCAGGGATGATTTGTATGCCATGAGATGTATGGAGCATGACCCGTGAAAGATTGCAATCGCCAAAACCGATCACAGTTGATGCTCCTACGAATCCCCGATATCTTGGGGCTTTCTGCCAGCCATATTCTTGATATACGGGATATTGACGGCTTTGAACGCTTTCCACGGGAGTGGAGTCTGTCACACCGTAGCTATAATTGCTGCGGTTCGATTTTGGCTGATATACCGGCTCTTTTGTGATTTTCTCAACTTCGTCAATCTTAAAAACAAAGATATTGCCGTCGGTAGTTTTGATTTTGAGACTTTGATTCGGCACTTGCTCAACTATGGTGCCGCGGATTATACTGCCGTTTTTGAGGTACACCACTTCTTGAAGCTCTTCGGCGCTCATTGTGACCACACCTATCATGGCGAAGCACACAATCATCATAAATCGTTTGAAAATCTGTCTCATTGCGGTCAGTTTAAGTTGTTATTGTTTTCATGGTCGCTTCATGAAGTGACCAAAGGTTACCTTGGTTTGCGAATAACGATGGCGCTGTTGGTGCCGCCGAATCCGAAGGAATTGGAGAGAATGATGTCAAGAGGCATGTCTACTGTCTCCCTGGCTATGTTTAGATTGGCAGCCGCCTCGCATGGAGTCTCAAGGTTGATGTTTGGCGCTACGAAATTGTTCTGCATCATGATTACGCTATATACAATCTCGCTTGCTCCTGCCATCCAGCACTCATGACCTGTCATAGACTTGGTGCTGCTTATCAAGGCTTTCTTTCCTCTGAAAAGGCGATCGAGTGCCAATGCCTCGAATTCATCGCCCTGCGGAGTGGAAGTGGCGTGAGCGTTGATATAGTCGATTTCATCCGGAGAAACTCCTGCATCATCCATGGCGCGGCTCATAGCTTTCAGCGAGCCGTCGTCGCTCGGCTGCGATATGCCGCCACCGTTTGAGGAGAAACCATAACCCACTACTTCAGCGAGGATGTTGGCACCGCGTGCCACGGCATGGTCGTAGTCTTCGAGCACGAGAGCTGCCGCGCCTCCACTGGGAATAAGCCCGTCGCGGGAGGCATCAAACGGGCGAGAAGCTTTCGTCGGGTCGTCCATGCGTACCGAGAACGCACCGAGCGCATCGAATGTAGCCATCGAATAGTAGTTGGTTTCCTGCGCTCCTCCTGCAAGAATCATATCCTGCAATCCTTGCTTGATCAGCATGTATGCGAGACCTATTGAGTGAGATCCGCTGGCGCACGCCGCACTGACGGTGAAGTTCACTCCTTTGAGGTGGAAGATGGTGCTCAGGTTCATGTTTACGGTCGAATTCATCGACTGGAATATGTATCCCGAGCCGATGAGTGCCGAATCATGTTTCTCCTTCATGATGTTGGCAGCTTCGATCACCGGTTTTGCGGAGGAGTCATTGCCGAAAATTACGCCGACTTCATTCTCGCGTAGATACTCGTCGGTAACTTTAGCCTCGTCGAAAGCTTCCTTGGCTGCCATATACGCGAATTCCGCCTCTTCGGAAAGTGCCACGCGAGTGCGTCGGTCAAGAACACCCTTAAGCTTGGGATGCTCTACGATGCCGGTAAGTCCGGAGCGATAGCCGTATTCCAAACGTTCCGGTTCGAGTCCGATTCCGGATTTGCCCTGATAAAGCGAATCCTTAACCTCCTCCTTATTTTTGCCGATACAGGACCAGATTCCTATACCTGTTATAACTACTCTTCTGTTCACCCCTTTATTTAATGTTTAATTTTCAATGTTTAATGTTTAATGCCAGAGTCTTAGAGTTAATGTCTAATGTTTAATGTTTAATGTTTAATTCTGTTCCGGCACATTACACATTATTCATTACACATTACACATTATCACAAGAGTCCTCCATTGATGGAGATTGTTTCTCCCGTGATGTATGCTGAGTCGTCGGAAGCGAGAAAAGCCACAAGAGCGGCAACTTCCTCTGCCTCTCCGAACCTCCCGAGTGGCACGGTTTTTTTCAACGAATCCTCATCCAGGTCTTTTGTCATGTCGGATCGGATGAATCCCGGTGCCACGGCGTTGACCGTGACCTTGCGGGGCGCCACTTCCTGTGCGAGTGCCTTTGTGGCCCCGATCAGGGCAGCCTTGGCTGCGGAATAGTTAGCCTGTCCGGGCAATCCTTTGAGTCCGGAAAGTGAGGCGATATTTATGATTCTGCCGTGGCGTTTCGTCAGCATCCCTTTGAGAACGCGACGCGTCACATAGAAGAAACCGTCGAGAGTTGTGCTGATAACCTTATGCCATTGTTCAGTCTGCATGAATATCAGCAAGCTGTCTTCCCTGATGCCGGCATTGTTTACAAGCACTGTGATGCGGTCGGAAGGGTGTTCCTCTTCCCATTTTTCCAATGCGGAGTCAACCGATTGCTCGTCGCTGACATCGAAGGGGAGAAGATCTGCGACTCCTCCCTTATCGCGTATGGCTTCTGCAACTTCTTGAGCCGCAGTTTCGTTGGAATGATAATTTATGATTATTCCAAGTCCTTGCGAAGCGAGGCGTTTGCAGATTGCAGCCCCAAGCCCGCGCGAACCACCTGTAACCAATGCAAAATTCATGATTTCAAGTATTGGATGATATTCGTTCTTAAATAATTCTCGGTTTCCGCCACTTCTTCATAGAACGGTGTGTCTTCAATGAATTTAGGGCAGATTTTGCGTATCGCATCATATTGCTCGCGGGTCTTCGGCGACAGTTTGTCGGCGATCTGCAAGCAATCTGTAGCCTGGGCGAGAGCAATGTATAAAATGGACATGACCTGATAAGCATTGTCGATCACCTTCCTGCACAAAAGCGCAGAGTTGGTGCCCATGCTTACGATGTCCTGGTTGTCGTTGTTGTTGGGAATGCTGTGCACATAGTTCGGCATGGCGAGGGTCTGACACTCCGCAGTGGTGGAGGTGGCGGTAAACTGGCATGCCTGCATGCCGTAGTTGAGTCCGAGCACTCCGAGATTGAGGAAAGGAGGGAGGATGCCATTGATGCGGTCGTGGAAAAGATAGTTGAGCTGGCGTTCCGCCGTCATGGCGAGACGCACCATCGCTATTTTAACCTTGTCCTCCTCAAGAGAGATATAGTCGCCATGGAAGTTGCCGCCATGGTATATGTTTTCTGTGGTGTAGTCCACGATCGGATTATCGCACGCCGAGTTAAGTTCATTCTGAAGAACTTCCGCAGTGTTGGCAAGAGTGTCGAAGATCGGTCCGTAGATCTGAGGTATGCAACGCAGAGAATAATAAGCCTGCACCTTATGTTCGAAATAGGTATCTTTGTTCTTCGCCGGGTCATAAAGCTCATGCTCTCGTTTCTGCAGATGTTTGCTTCCCTTGCTGACTTCACGGAGCCAGCGGGCAATCACTTGCTGTCCGGGTTGACGGCGACATATGTTTTCCTCTACCGACATGTAATCGTCGAAAGAATCGGCAATCTCATTGATCCATGCTGATGCTATCACTCCATATTTCAAGAGGTTTTCGGCATAATATTGATTCACTATCGATATGCCTGTCATCACCGATGTGCCGTTGGTGACCGACAACCCCTCGCGCACGAAAATCCCCATCGGTGTGAGCCCTTCCTCCTTCATAACGTCGGCGGTTGGACGCCATTCCCCTTTAAAGTGCACTTTCCCTTCGCCGATGAGACAGAGGGCGATATGGGCAAGCTGCACGAGGTCGCCGCTTGCTCCCACGCTGCCGTGCATGGGGATGAAGGGGTAGATGCCGCGGTTTACGAACTCCCGGAGCAACAGTATTACCGAAGGATTGATGCCTGAGCGCGCCTGCAGGAAAGTACCTATGCGGGCAATCATTGCGGATTTGACCTCGATGTCGGAGAGGGGATCACCGGCACCGGTGGCATGACTGCGAATGATGTTGTATTG